>CANCZH010000028.1 GCA_947382445.1 uncultured Clostridium sp.
AATGTGATAGAGATGAATTGATAACTCCTAGCATCAAAAATCTCTATTCACATTGCAAAAAAAAACACCTTACTTTTATACTGAAATCCCAAAATTGGACAGTATAAAAGTGGGGTGTTTTTTTGCTATTAGAAAACTGTACTAGTCTAAAAAAATTAATTGTAGTTATAGTAGATTTAAATTTTTTTATTTTCTAATACATTTTTTACAAATATACCTATTTGTTGCTCGTTCATATTTAAAATTTTAATTAAATTGGCAAAAACATCAGGTCTAGGCAAAATTGTTTCATTATCAATACGTACATAGTGTCTTAAACTCATTTGTAATTTATTTGCCATATCTTCTTGAGTATAATTTTTTTTAATTCTTAATTCTTTTATCATATTTATCACCATAAAATAATTATTTCATAGAAAATAATGTTTTAATATTGACACTAAATGTCATGCGATGTAAAATAAATATATGACATATAATGTCATGATGAATTATATATATACAAATGAAAAATGGAGGAGTTTTTAGAATGAAAAGAAAAAAATTAATAAAAATATTTTTGCCTATAATATTTATGATTTTTCTAATTATTGCATTAATAATGTTCTTTAAAAGTAAATATAATATAAATTTATTTGAAAATATGAAAGTACTTTCGAAAGTTCAAAATCAACAAGAAAATGATACAAGTGATATTACTGTATTAGATGTAACAGGAATTATGCCAGGAGAAGAAACACAGCATGAGCATATTTACAAAACAATGTATGATGAAGGCAAGCATTGGGAAGAATGTATGTCTTGTGGAAAAATACAAAATGAAACAGTACATAGTTTTACAACTAAATGGGCACTAGGATTTGAATCATGTAATCAAAATAATTATTATACAAATACATGTGAATGTGGTTATTCATATATAGGTCATAAAACCTGCTTTTGGAATGGTTCAGCATATTCACAGGGTGGTTATTATGGTGGCTTTTTTCATTCTAGAACATGTAGTGTTAGTAATCATAAAGGAGCAATATGTGATTCTTATTATTTGAATAATAAATTATATTCAGCAGAATATAATACTTTTGCTACTAATTTTCCACATTTTCAATATTGTCACACTAGTGATGGAAAAATATTGACATGCAAAAATTTAGGAACATGTTGTGAATGTAAAAGAGTTTATTCAGCTCCTCAACATTATATATATGCTGATTCTTCTGATTGTGAACTTAAATGTAGGGTATGTAATGAATCTTTTGGAACTTATTTAGGTACAATAAATAGAAATTCGGATACGCCTGGAACATATACAATTAATAATACATATAGATTTACAGATAATGTTACCTTTTTAAAAGCACATGAAATTTGTCATGTTGGTAATCCTTTTTCTTCGTATTCACATAAATTAACTAGTTCTAATAGAAACGAATTTACTACAACTAGTATAGTTACATTAAGTACTAAAACAATATATGGTACATATGCAGTAGAATTAATTTCTATTGATGGAATAACGTGCTATTTATATTCATGTACATATAATGTAAGTCCTGATATAGTGAGTCCTAATATATTGGATATAAAGCAAGATAATAGTGACGATTTAAGTGATTGGAGCAGAACAAAGCCTATTTTTATTACAGGTACAGAAAATTATTGTGATACAGTAAATGTGGAAATAGTAGATGATTTAGGAAATAGTATTTTTAAAGGTGATACAGTTGTTACAAATGGAAATTATTCTATTGCATGTACACCTGAAATAGAGACAGGACTTAGTGGTAGAAATTTTAAAGCTATTGTAATAGATGCATGTGATAATAAGACAGAACAAGAATTTGAAGTCGCTAGAGTTGATGCCATTGCACCAGAAATTATTTCAGCAGATGAAATAGGTGGTGATTGGTCTCGTGAGAAAAATTTTACATTTACAGCAACTGACCATGGTATTGGAAATGTACAAATAGGATTTAATGATGTTAATGATTATAGTTTAGCTATCCAAGATGGAGAAAACTTTTCAAGAGAATATAAACTGGTAGGAGATGTGTATGCTCCAAGGGAAGCAAATATATATTATAAAGATGGTTTAGGCAATATATCTACTAAGAAAATTATAATTGATAAATTAGATAATACAGCACCAACTATCACAAATATAAATATTCATAATAATAAATTAAGTGTTACTACACATGATAAACATGAAGTTTGGGGAGATGGCTCAGGAGTAGTTAAATATAGATATATGGCAAGTGGTGAGAAAATAGAGAATCCAGATGCATCAATAATTACAAATGAATTGGATGTCGGTGAAGATATTATTATAGAAAATTTACCAGAAGTAAAATATGTATATGTAGTAGCAGAAGATTTAGTTGGAAATATAAGCAAAGTATATGAAGTAGAAATTCCTCAGTTAGTGCTAACAAGTGAAGTAAAATTAGAATTAGCAAATGGAAAAGGTGGAATAAAACTAGACTGGTCTACTTACGATATTTCTGATAAATATTTTGTTATTTATCGTAAAAAAGAAAATGAAACTGATTGGGAAGTTATAGTAAGTTTGAATAACAAGTTTAGAGGAAATACTTATTTTGATGAGTTTGCAAATGATGTGAAAAATCCAAATATATCGACAATTCAAATACAAGGAAATGCTGGAAATAACAGTATAAATATAGTGCCTGATTCAATTGATAATGGTAGTAATTATACATATTATATTGAAGGGTATGATTCAAATACAAATATATTGTTAAGTGTAAGTAGTTATATAAATGTTTGATACATATTATAAAATAATAAGAAATAAAAAAAGTAAATTATTTAGTGACGCGCAGTTTGGAAGCGAATTAGATGGCGTAAAATCATAAATTTAATTTTATGATTTAAACGTCATCTATGAGACTGACAGTAAGGAACAAATAATTTACTTTTTTTATTTCAAATTGTATTAATGTTTTGGTATCAAACATTTCTAAATTTTATCGAATTTGCACAAGCCAGATATCATACTATTTAATAAGAATTTTTTTGAGGAGAAGTTTATTATGAAAAAGAAAATTTTTATTATATGTATGATTTTTTTATGCTTATTTTTATGTTTTTTAGGTTATAAATTTTTTATTGTTGGTAATAATAAAACTATCGAAAATGTTGGTCAAGTTAATGACTATATTTTAAATATTAAAAATTATAATATTGAAGCAAAAGTAACAGTGTATAGTAATAAAAATTCAAATACATATAATCTGAATCAGTATAAAATGGATGATTATCAGAGGCAAGAGATTATTAACAATGATGAAAACTATGGCTTAATCATTGAGAGTGAAAATGGAAAGATTACTATAAAAAATACTGCATTAGATTTAGCAAGTGTATTTGAGAATTATAATGAAGTAACTAGTAATGCTACTTGTTTAGATTCTTTTATTGAAGATTTTAAATTATCTGATAAAACAGAAATTACTGAAGATGAACAATATTATATGTTATTTGTTAAAGTAAAAAATTCACAAAATAAGTATTTAGATAATAAAACTTTATATGTAAATAAAAAAAGTAACCAGATAGAAAAAATTGAAGTTAGAGATGTAAACAATAATAGGACTGTTCTCATAGAATATACTAGATTTGAAATATTATAGGTTAAGAATTTAATATTTAAATATAATAAGTTACAAATTCGATATATAGAATTGATTTGGAGTGATGGTTATGATAATCAAAAGAGGAGATATGTTTTATGCTGATTTAAGTCCAGTTGTAGGTTCTGAACAAGGAGGAGTTAGACCTGTTTTGATAATTCAAAATGATACAGGAAATAAGTATAGTCCTACTGTAATTGCTGCTGCAATTACTTCACAAATAGGAAAAAATAAATTGCCAACTCATATAGAAATTGAATCTAAGGAAGTTGGATTAAAATCTGATTCTGTTGTTTTGGCAGAGCAGATTAGAACAATAGACAAAAGTAGACTTAAAGAGAAAATTGGACATATTGATGATGAAAAGCTTATGGGAAAGATTAATAGTGCTATTGGAATTAGTTTCGGTTTGGCAAATGATTAAATTTATTATTTAGAGGAAATAGATATGTGTATTAGAAATAGACTTATAGCATTTTTTTATAGAGTGTGTGCTTTAATTTTAGGTTTTATTGCAATTGTATATGATTTTGGAATTTTCAATGGCGAATTTAAAGTGATAAATTTTTTCTACTTTACTATTATAAGTAATTTATTTTGTGTAGGTTTATTTTTAGCTTTGAGTATATTGACGATAAAAGATATTTTGAAAAATGGACTGCATGGAACTAGTAGTATTTCTCCTCATATAAAAGGAGAAATACTAATTTCTATTTTACTTACTATGTCGGTTTATCATTTTATTTTAATTCCATATGCATTGAAATTAAATCCATACCAAACTTTAAAGATTACAGATGTTATTTTACATTATTGTGTTCCTATTTTGACATTGTTTGATTGGTTACTGTTTGATGAGAAGAAATCCTTTAAGTGGTATGACCCAATTATATGGACAGTAGGTCCATATTTGTATGTGATTTTTGTTTTTATTCAAGCTGGATTTGATATTACTGATAGAATTAATGCTCATATAGATAATTATATTTATGCATTTTTAGATGTTAATCTTATAGGAGTAGCTAATGTGATTTTTAATATTATTAGTTTAACAATTGTTTTTGTTTTAGTAGGATATCTGATTTATGGAATTGATAGAATACGAATTGCAGATGATTAAGCAAAAGTCTAATTGAAAAATAATATATTTAATATAAAATAACAATTAATATTAACATTAAAAAAAGTAAATTAAATAAAGAATTTTTTCAAGGGCAACTCTTCGTCTTTTATCATTTCTAAAAAAAATCGACTGAGCCTCTCCACATACAAGCTCTGTGCACCCTCAGTCGATTTTTTTAAGAAATGTTTAAAAGTCTCCGTTCGCACTTTCAAAAATTTTTATTTAATTTACTTTTTTTATTTTCAGTATTCTACTTAAATTTTATATTGAATATATTATTTTTCAATTAGATTTTTAGTTTTATAAATTTATTTTTATATTTTCAGATTTTCCAGGTTCTAACTGAAATAATTCATTTGCTTTAAATCTAAAAATATTTGCTATTATATTAGTTGGAAACACTTGAATTGAAGTATTATAAGCTGTTACATCCATATTATATAATCTTCTTGCAGCTTGAAGTTGGTCTTCAATTTTAGCAAGATTTTTTTGCAAATTCAAGAAATTTTCACTAGACTTCAATTCAGGATAATTTTCACCAATAACCAATAAATTATTTATTTGATTATTTAGTTCTGAAGCTTTTTCAAGAGTTTTTGTTTCATCATATTCTGTTCTAAGTTTTGCAATATGTTCAAAAATCTCTTTTTCGTGTTTAGAGTAGCCCTTTACACATTCAACCAAATTTGGAATTAAATCAAATCTTTGTGTTAAATATACATCAATAGAAGAACGTGACTGCATTACAGCATTTCTTTTCTTTATCAAACTATTATATATACTTAATAAAATAATAAAAATTACTATTAATATTATAATTATCATATCCATAACGAATCTCCTTTAAAAATCTTTTTCATTTATTATATTATATATTTTTTTATTTAATTGGCACATGAAATCTAAATATTTGAAATATGTATATAAGGTATTAAAATCTAATCCATTTTTTAATACAGAACCTTCGAACATGTTTTTACAGTGAATCCTAATATATAAAGACGATTGCTTTAATGTAATTTCAAAATTTACTTTATTTTCTTTTTTAAATTTTATCATGTAGTCCATTATATCAGATGTCAATATTCTCATTGCTGTAATTTTATCATTTGCATATATATCAAAATATTTTTCAAATTCTTGCGAGTCCATAGACATTTGTGTTTTGTTATATAGCAATTTTCCTAAAAGACCTTTATCTGAACGTATTTTTATTGTATCTGGTAAATTTTTTCCTAATATTCCTGTTGAAAATAATCCTTGAAATATTGTTGTTCTAGTTTTTTGACCTTTACTATTTGTACTAACATTTATTGTACGAACATCTCCAAGTTCAAAATCAATTATTCCATCAATTTTACCACATATAAAATCATTTGAATTAAATTCATCATAATTTTCAAATTCTGCAAATTTATATTTGTATTCTGGTATATTTAAATTCTCATTGAATTCTAGATTTTCATCATAGTATGAAACTAAGCGGGATATAATAATATTTTTATAAATTTTGTTATAATCATTACCAAAAATTACAAAACATATAAAACCTATAAAATACAAAGCAACAAAGCTTGCAAATATAAGTATTGGAAGATTAGATACTGATATAAAAGGAAAGATTATTATAATTGCTATGATTACGCAAAATGCACAAAGTATAATTCTTTTTCTTAGTTTTTCTTTTCTTTTTTTTTCTATTTCTTCATAACATTCATCATATATTTTTTTATATATTTGATTAAAATCTTTCATTTTTCCCCCTATATTTATCAATTATCTTATAAAAATATAGTTGTGTCAATAAAATGGAGACCAGAATATTATATATGAATAGAAAGGGGGAGAAAGATGGGTCTTACTAATGCATCTACTGGAAATAGTGTTTTAAATAAAGATGTTCAAAATTTAAGAGCTGAAAGTGATTTTGTAATTGGGCTTGTTGGAAATCCTAATGTTGGTAAAAGTAGTGTTTTTAATGGACTTACTGGATTACATCAACATACAGGAAATTGGCCAGGAAAGACAATTGAAAATAGTTATGGTACATATCAATATGAAGATAAACAATATTTACTTGTTGATTTGCCAGGAACGTATTCATTAGATTCATATTCAAAAGAAGAGGAGGTTACAAAAGAATTTGTTGAGTCAAATGAATATGATGGAATAGTTGTAGTCCTTGACGCTACTTCATTAGAGAGAAATCTTAATTTGACTTTACAGATTTTACAGAGAACTAAAAAGGTTGTTGTTTGTGTTAATTTATTAGATGAGGCTAAGAAAAAAGGAATAGATATTGATTTGGATAAATTGTCAGAACTTTTAGGAGTTTCTGTTGTTGGTACTGTTGCTACAAAAAAGAAAACTTTAGAAAGACTAAAGAAAAATACAAATTTCATGTTAGAAAAAGATGCAGGAGAAGTTATTTCTAAAATTAGTGCTGAGGATATTTCAAAAGAAGCACAAGTAATAGCAGACATGGTTATAACTAAAAAAGAATCTATATATGAAAGAGATAGAAAAATTGATAAAATATTAACTTCTAAAAAATTTGGTATTCCAATTATGATTACAATGCTTGGTGTCATTTTTTGGCTTACAATTGTTGGAGCAAATTATCCATCAGAATTTTTAAATTCAATTTTTGGAATAGGAAAAGAATATTTAAGAAGCTTTTTCGAATTTTGTTGTTTTCCACAGTTTTTGAATAATATGTTGATAGATGGTGTTTATCAGACGGTTACATGGATTATAAGTGTTATGCTTCCTCCTATGGCAATATTTTTTCCTTTGTTTACTTTACTTGAAGATTTAGGAGTGCTCCCACGAATTGCTTTTAACTTAGATAATTTTTTTAGGAAAGCAGGAACTTGTGGAAAACAGGCACTTAGTATGTGCATGGGATTTGGATGTAATGCTGCTGGTGTGGTTGGTTGTAGAATTATGCGTTCTACTCGTGAAAGATTAATTGCTATTGTTACTAATTCATTTGTACCATGTAATGGTAGATTTCCTTTTTTAATTACTGTTGCTAGTATATTTTTTGCAGGTTGTTTTGGAGGATTTGCAGGAAGTTTAATATCTACATTAACTGTTTTATTAGTTATTATTTTTGGCGTTTTTTTAACTTTATTTGTTTCTAAAATATTGTCGAAAACTTTATTAAAAGGTGAAAGTGAAGGATTTATTTTAGAATTGCCACCATATAGAAAACCTCAAATAGGTAGTATACTGGTACGTTCTATTTTTGATAGAACATTATTTGTTTTAGGAAGGGCAATTAGTGTTGCTATTCCAGCAGGTTTTACAATATGGATTTTAGCTAATGTTCAGATTGATGGAACATCTATGCTTTCATATATTGCATATTTTTTTGACCCACTAGCACAAATTATGGGACTTGATGGTTATATTTTAACAGCATTTATTTTTGGAATTCCAGCAAATGAAATTGTACTTCCGATTATTTTAATGATGTATATGAATGAGGGAGTATTAGTTGATTTATCTGATGTTACACAAATTGGATCTATATTAATGCAAAATGGATGGACTATTTTAACAGCAATAAATGTTATGATTTTTACATTATTACATTTTCCTTGCATGACAACTTTAATGACTATTAAAAAAGAAACAGGAAGTAATAAATGGACATTGCTTTCTTTTGCAATACCTACTGTTTGTGGAATTATTGTTTGCATTTTTACAAATTTAATTTATGTTATAGGAAATTATATTTTGTGTTAAAAGAACGTTTTTTGTCGAAATTACATATGATATATCAAATAATTTGTAAAGGGGAAATGATATGTCTAGATATGTAATTAAAGGTGAAAATAAAATAGATGGCGAAGTATATATTTCTGGCTCAAAAAATAGTGCTCTTCCAATTATTGCTGCATGTATTTTAAATGCTGGAACTACGACTTTATACAATCTTCCTAATATTAAAGACACAAATGGAATGTTTGAAATATTAAGAGATTTAGGATGTGAAATAAAGAAGAAAGGTAATAAGGTTATTATAAATTCTTCTAATATTAATAAATTTCAAATTAATGATACATTAATGAGAGAAATGAGATCTTCTGTTATTATTGCAGGTGCACTGATAGCAAGATTTAGAAATGCAATATTTTCGTATCCGGGTGGTTGTGAAATAGGAGCTAGACCAATTGATCTACATATAAATGGTTTTAAAAAATTAGGAATAAATATTGATGAAAGTACTGGATATATAGTGTGTAAATGTGATAGAATAGTGCCATCAGAAATACAACTAGATTTTCCAAGTGTTGGTGCAACTGAGAATTTAATACTTGCATCTGTTTTTACAGATGGTGAAACAGTTATAAGAAATGTTGCCATGGAGCCAGAAATTGAAGATTTACAAAACTTTTTAAATAGAATGGGAGCAAAGATTTCAGGAGCTGGAAGCAATGTAATTAGAGTAAAAGGTGTAAAAAGGCTTAAAGAAATTTCTTATAATATTATGCCAGATAGAATTGAAACAGGAACATTTCTTTGTTATACTGCTGGTACAGGTGGAAAAATACAAGTGCATAACTGTAACTTCGAACATGTTGAACCAGTTTTAAGTAAATTAGAAGAAGCGGGTTGTAAAATATTTAAAGATAAAAATTTAATTGTTTTAGAAGCACCTAAAAGGTTAAAAGCTGTTGATATTCAAACATTACCTTATCCAGGTTTTCCAACAGATATGCAGTCAGTGTTTTTATCAACTCTTACAACTGCAAAAGGTACGTCTGTTATAACTGAGAATTTATTTGAAAATAGATTTAAGTGTGCAGGAGAACTTTCTAGAATGGGAGCAAATATTTCTGTTTCTTCATCCACTGCTGTTGTAAAGGGTGTAAGAAAATTAGTTGGAAATAGTGTTAAAGCATCTGATTTAAGAGGCGGAGCAGCTCTTGTTGAGGCTAGTATTAAAGCTAAGGGGATAAGTATAATTGATAATATTAACTTTATTGAAAGAGGATATGAGGATTTTGATAAAAAGTTAAAAAATTTACAAATAGATATTACAAAAGAGGGGTGATATAAGGATTGAAGCAAAAGAAAAAACAAAATGTAAATAATAAGTTTAATTTTGATGATGAATATATTATTGGTGTTTCAACTTCTGCATCACCAGTTAATAAAGTAGCCACAAAGAAGAAAAAAACTGCTACAAAGAAAAATACGAAACAAGTTAAAAAGCAACAAGTTAATAATAAACAAGTTACTAAAAAACAAATTGATAAAAAGAAGATGAATAGTAAAAAATTACAAATAAATAAAAGTATTACAAAAATTGTAGCAGTTATTTTCTTATTTGTTGGTGCAGGATGTTTCTTGTGTTTATCTCCAGTATTTAATGTTCAGGAAATTATTGTTGAAAATAATAATATTGTTCCTGATGATACAATTAGGAGCTTATCTAGAATCCAACTTTATAAAAATATTTTTTTGATAAATAAACTTGAAACAATATCAAACGTTCAAGAGAATCCATATATTAATACTCTTAAAGTTTCAAGAATATTACCAAACAAGATTAAAATACAAGTTGAGGAGAGAACTGAAAGATACTTATTAGAATTTGCCGAGGGAAAGTATGCTATTTTAGATGGACAAGGTTATGTTTTAGCAGTAACAAGTGAATTAAAAGAAATGGTTGTAATTATTGGTGGAGAGACTAATATTGAAGAACTAGTTAAAGTTAATGGAAATAAGAATAGACTTTGTGAAAAAGATTTAAAAAAATTAGATACAATTGCAAAGATTATTCAGATTGCTGAGAGTTATGAAATTAATAGTTTTATTACTAAAATAGATATTTCAGATGAAGATAATATAAAACTAATTCTTGATACTGAAGAAAAAATTGTATATTTAGGTTCTTGTAGTGATTTAAATACTAGAATTCAATATATGAAAGAAATTTTAAATAAGGAAAAAGGCAAGAAAGGTATAATGTTTATTAATGGAAACCTTTCTACTGATAGAGCTTTTTTTAGAGAGAATGTGTAGTAGGAGAGATATTAATGAAGAACGAAAAATATCAGGTTATTATAATTGGAATTTTATGTTTTCTAATTGCAGCAAGTATTTGTGTTCAATATAGGAGTGTACATAGTTATGTTACTAAAGGTGAGGCTGCTGTTCAATCTATGTCTGAAAATAAATTACGTGATAGAGTTTTAAAGGAACAAGAGAATTATGATAATTTATATTCAAAATTACAAACAGCTCAATTACAATTAGAAGAATTAAGAAAGAATTCTTCTGCTAGTAGTGTTGAGGCTCAAAAATTAGAAAAAGAATTATCTGAGTTAAATACTGTTCTAGGATATACTGATATAAAAGGAAAAGGTTTAATTGTTACTTTAAGAGATTCATCTGATGAGTTTTCAAAAAATGTTGTTCATGATGCAGATGTTTTAGAAACAGTTAATGAATTATTTAATGCAGGAGCAGAAGCGGTTTCTGTTAATGGGCAAAGAATTATTTCAACTTCTGCAATAACTTGTTCAGGAAATGTTGTTACAGTAAATAATGAAAAGGTTGCAGTTCCTTTTGTTATTAAAGCAATAGGTTCACCAGAAAACTTATATGAAACAATGACAAGACCTGATGGTTATTTAGATTTATTAGATTATTTATATAATATTAATGTAAAAGTTGAAAAGGTTGAAAAGGAAAATGGAATAATAATTCCTAAGTATACTGGAACAAGACAATATGAATATTTACAAGTTGTAGAATAGAGGTGAATGTTATTGAAAGATAAAATTGCAATGGTAATTACAATAGGTGTTATTTGTATATTACTTTCAAGTGTTATGTTTGTTCAATTTAAAAGTGTTGAAGTTATTGAAAAGTCCGGTGTTGGAGCAATGAGAGAAGAAGAACTTAAAACAGAGTATTCATTAATTAGAGAAAAAACTAAAGAGATTGAAAAATCTTTAGAGGATGTTGAAAAGAGTATTGATGAATATAATAATCAATCAACTGATATACATGGAACTATTGAACTTTTGAAAGCTGATGTAAAAAAAGCTAATATTGATTTAGGTTATACAGATGTTAAAGGACCAGGACTTGTAATAACTGTGGCTGATGGAGATAGAGGTTCGAAAGAAGATAGAGTTACTTTCAGTGATTTATTATTACTTATAAATGAATTAAAATTTGCTGGAGCAGAGGCTATTTCTGTGAATGATTTTAGAGTTGTAAATAATACATATTTAGCTTATACAAATTGTATCATTATGAATGGACCTAAAATTGATTCACCATATACAATACAAGTAATTGGTGATACGAAATATTTAGAAGGAGTTTTAAATATTAAAGGTGGAGTAAAAGAGCAACTTAAAAATGAAGGAAAAAAAGTTTCTTATACAGTTGAAAATGAAGTTTATATTAAGAAATATAATGATTTTATAGAAATTAATTATGGTGAAGATAAATAGTTGGAGAAAGGAATTGAGTTTAAAATGATTTATGTTGTAATTACTGTTTGTTCAGTTTTGGGTGTTTTAGTAGGTATGAATATACCAACAATTTCATATTCATATTCAGGTTATTTGGCAATAGCCATTGTTGCTGCATTAGATTCTGTTTTTGGTGGAATTACATCTGTTTTGAAAAAGAATTTTGATATTAAAATTTTCGTTTCTGGATTTTTTGGAAATGCTATATTAGCAATGCTTCTTACATATCTAGGTGAGAAATTGAATGTTGATATTTATTTAGCTGCTGTTATTGTTTTTGTTGGCAGAATGTTTACCAATTTATCTATTATTAGAAGATATTATATAGAGAAATGGTCTAAAAAATTTGAAAAAAAGAATTAAATTTAAATAATTATTTTATCAGAAATACAGAATATTACTTGTTGCTCCTTGCTGCTCGCATTTGAAGAAGCTGTACAAAGCAAGCTTTTACAGCTTCTATTCAAAGCTTCGAAACTGCGCGTCGCTAAAAGTAATATTCTGTATTTCTTTTAAACTAATATATTTAAAGCATCTTCGTTTCGAATTGCTATTAATGTATCTTTTATTAGATATGCTCGTATGTTACCAGATGGACTTGTTAATATTGGGATTATTTTGGTGTTTTTTACAAATCCTAAATCCAAAAAACGTTTTTTTATTTCTGGTGAACAGTTTATATTATTTATATTTCCAATTTCATTTAATTTTAAATCTAGTAATGTCATATAATATCTCTCCCATATTAATAGTATATTTGGATAGATGTTATTTTGTGATATATATTGAAAAAAAGAGTAGAATGTTGTAGAATATTGATATTAAAGGAAAAGAGAAGATATGTCTATGAATAAAAAATGTATTTTTTTAATTTGTTTTATAGCTATTTTAATTATAGCAATTATTGCTAGCTTTAAGATTTTTTCAAGAAAAAATGAACAAGCAAGAGATTATGAGATACTTAAAGTGAGTGAATATAAATATTATCCTTTGAAAGTTAGTGAGAAATATGGGGTTATAAAAAAAGATGGTACTGTAATTATTGAACCTATATATGAAGAAGTTCAAATTCCAAATCAAGATAAGGAAATATTTATTGTAAAAGAAAATAATAAATACAAGGTACTTAATGAAAAAAAAGAGCCAATATTAACTAATATAGAAAATATCTCTGCTATTAGTGGTAAAGATTCTATTGGAGATACTATTTTTAATTCAACAGTTTTAAAATACTTAGAAAATAATAAATATGGATTAATTGATTTTAGTGGTAAAAAAATAACAGAAGCTTTATACGATGAAATGACTTCATTAGATGATAAATATGGTGAAATCTTAATAAAACAAAATGGAAAATATGGAGTAATAAATGTAAAAGGCGTTTCTTTAGTTCATGCGAAATATGATTATTTAAAAGGTGATGGTTATTCAAGAAATGGAAATTACAAAGATTCTGGTTATATAGTTGGACTTAAAACAAAACAAGGAATTAAATATGGTTATATTAATAAAGATGAAAAAGAAATAGTAAAAATAGAACAGGAATCTTTATATCGTGTAACTGAAATAAATTCAGAAAATGCATTTATTATAGCTTCACAAAATGGTAGATATGCATTATATAGAAATAAGGATAATTTAACAGGTTATAAATATATTGATATTTTTCATAATAATGGTACTAATTCTTTTACTGTTAAGAAAAACAAATCTTATGGTTTAATTAATTTATCTGGAGAAGTGATTATTCCAGAAGAATATGAAGAACTTTTAGTTGTTGGAATTTATGCAAAAGCTTATAAAAATGATTCAAATTATACATATGATTTGAATGGAAATTTAGTTGAAAATTCTCAATTTATTAGCTTACAAGAGACAACAACTAGTAAATTTTATATTTCAATTGATGAGAACTATAAGTATGGAATTGCTGATAAAGATAAAAATATTGTTGTAGAAAATAAGTATGATTATATTAATGAAATTCAATCTACTGGTTTGCTTATTGCAACTATTGGAAATGATGTTACTATTTATAGTGCTGGTGCAAAAGAGATTGTTTCTGTTAAAAATGCCAAAATTGAAATGTTAGGTGAATATATTGCAGTTAATACTTCAGATGAATCTTATTATTTATCGAAAGATGGAAAAAAAGTTGATAATAAGACTGTTTATCTAGAAAATAGTATTTATGCAAGTAAGTCTGGAAAGAAGTGGGGATTTGTTGATTTAAAAGATAATACAATTATTCCATATGTATATGATGAAGTTACTGAAATAAATGAATTTGGTTTTGCAGGTATTAAGAAAAATGGTAAATGGGGGATTATAAATAAAAATGCAGAAATTATTTTAGAACCAACATATAATTTAGATGTTATTAATCCTATTTTTATAGGAAAATACTACTTAAATGGAAAAATAGTTGAGGGGAATTAAAGAGGAAAAAAATGAAGGTTGTTGTTATTGGTGGTGGACCAGCTGGAATGTTGTCTGCCATAAGTAGTGCTAATAATGGGAATGATGTTATTTTACTAGAAAAAAATAATCAACTTGGAAAAAAGATATTAATTACTGGTAAAGGCAGATGTAATATAACTAGTAGTTTAAATATTGCTGATTTTATTCAAAATATTCCTGGAAATGGTAGATTTTTATATAGTACTTTTGAAAATTTTACAAATACTGATATTATAGAACTTCTAAAAAAAGAGGGCGTTAAGGTAAAAGAAGAAAGGGGAAATAGAATTTTCCCTGTTTCTGATAGTGCTGAAGATGTTAGAAGAGCTTTAGAAAATTTAGTTAAAAAGGCTAAAGTTGTTGTTAAATTAAATTCTAAAGTTACTGGAATTGAAATAGATTCAAAAAATTCTGTTAAAAATGTTATTTTAGGAAGAGAAAAAATTTCTGCTGATAAAGTAATTTTGGCAACTGGTGGAAAAAGTTATCCATTAACAGGTTCTAATGGAGAAGGTTATGAAATTGCCCGAAATTTGGGACATACAATAAAAGATGTACGTGGTTCGCTAGTTCCTCTTATCGCTGATAAATCAATATGTTCAAGAATGCAAGGATTAAGTCTTAGAAATGTTAGCATTGAAATTATTGATATTGATACTAATAAAAAGATTTATAATGATTTTGGAGAAATGTTATTTACTCATTTTGGAGTAAGTGGACCAGTTATTCTAAGCAGTTCAGCACATTTATTAAGATATAAAAATATTGATGAGAAGATAAAGAATAGAAAAATTAAATTAAAAATTGATTTAAAGCCTGCACTTTCAATAGAACAATTAGATAACAGAATATTAAGAGATTTTGGAGAATTAAAAAATAAACAATTCAAAAATGCTTTAGATAAATTATTACCTAAAAAGATGACAGATATAATTATTGATGAATCTCATATTAATCCAAATAAAATGGTAAACGAGGTTACTAAGGAAGAAAGAACTCGACTTGTTAATTTATTAAAGAATTTTGAGATATTTATTAATGGATTTAGACCTGTTGAGGAAGCTATTGTTACTGCTGGTGGAGTTAATATAAAAGAAATTAATCCAAAAACTATGGAATCTAAAATTATTTCTGGATTATATTTTGCAGGAGAAATTATAGATGTTGATGCTTATACTGGTGGGTTTAATTTACAAATAGCATATTCGACTGGATTTACTGCTGGTTTAAATTAGTTTGGAAATAATGAGGAGAAATATATGTTTAAGACAATAAAAGAAAATGCGATAGGTGAAATAACTGAAAAAAAGTCTAAATTTATTTGTCATGCATATCATGTGGAATCTGTGGAAGAAGCAGAAGAAGTTATTAAGAAACTGAGGAAAAAATATTATGATGCTAGACATAATTGTTTTGCTTACCGAATTATAAAAGATGATATTTCACGTATGAGTGATGATGGCGAACCATCAGGAACAGCGGGAACTCCAATGCTTAATATATTATTAGGAAGAAATTTGTCTAATATATTAGTAGTTGTTACAAGATATTTTGGCGGAATTTTGCTAGGAACAGGTGGCTTAGTTAGAGCGTATTCTAGTGCTGTGGCAGAAACTTTGGATAATTCTGAAATAGTATGTCAACAATTAGGGCTTGAAGCTAAATTTTGTGTAGGATATAAGAATTTAGAAGAATTAAAATACCATATGAAAAATAGAAAAATTTCTATAACAAACATAGATTATGGTGAAAAAATAGAAATTACAGTAGAGAGCAATGAACAAGATGTAAAAAAATTAATGAATGAAAAAATTTCAGAAAGAATAATGTTAGAAAATTTTAGAATAATAGGCGAAAAATATATTTATGTATATGAATAAAATAATTAATGGAAAAAATTAGAAAAAAGTCGCGAAAGAATATATCAATACAATGGAAACAAGTCTTATAATAAAGAATGTAAATTTTTTACAGTTTTTTAATTTATATTCTAAAAAACTAATATTTGATTTTTGAAAGGAGAAAGTAGTGAAAGAGAAAATTAAGGTTCTTATTGCAGATGATAATATTGAATTTGCAACAACATTAAAAAGATATTTTGACAGGAAAGATAATATGGAGGTTGTTGATATTGCTAAAGATGGAAACGACGCTTTTGAAAAAATTGTTAAATATAGTCCAGATGTTGTTTTGCTAGATGTTATTATGCCACATTTAGATGGAATAGGTGTTTTAGAAAGAATTAACGAATCTCATTTAGAGAAAACTCCTTTTTGCGTTATGATTTCTGCAGTAGGGCAAGATAAAATTACTAAACAAGCAATTAATTTAGGTGCACAATATTATGTAGTAAAGCCTTTCGATATTGAAGTATTAATTAAAAGAATTGAGGAACTAAAGAATTATCAAGTACCACAAGAAAAGCCTAACAGTTTTATTATTAAAGAAACAAAAGCTAATTATATTGAAATAGCAGAAAAGGAAAATAAGGAAGATAATTTAGAAGCACTAGTTACAAATATTATTCATGAAATTGGTGTTCCAGCACATATTAAAGGTTATCAATATTTAAGAGAAGCTATTATGATGGTTGTGGAAAATATTGATATGATTAACCAAATTACAAAACAACTTTATCCTGAAATTGCTCATAAATATAAGACAACATCTAGTAGAGTAGAAAGAGCTATTAGACATGCTATTGAGGTCGCTTGGGGTAGAGGTAGACTTGATGTTATGGAGAAAATCTTCGGTTATACAGTTAATGCTAGCAAAGGTAAACCTACAAATTCAGAGTTTATCGCAATGATTGCCGATAAGCTTCGTTTGGAGATTAAGAGTGCGTAGAAAAGTGGTAGTAAGCTTAGAGTTTAAAGAGTTACACAGAGTACACAAATTTATTTCATAAATTTGACACACGAACAGATTAACGGAAAGCCAAAGAGAAAAGTAAAAATTATGCTAATTTAATGGCTTCCCAATTTGTTCTGCGTGAAATTGATTTACAGATTGATGATTTTATGATTGAGTGTAGTACTAAAGGATTAAGTAAAAAGACAATAAATAGTTACAGTTATTTATTGAATTTTTCAATGTTTGCTTGAATAATAGATAATAATACTATATATTATTTACTAATCTTTCTTGTCTAAAGGTAGTTTTTACTTAAAAACGGAAAGGAGGGTAAATGAGATGACACAAACCGAGCTTATTCGAGAATTGATTGAAAAGTTACTAGCTGAAAGAGATAAAAATATCAAACTTCAATTAAAACTTGAAGAATACAAAAAGAGTAAAGACTAGATGTGTCATACATAGTCGAAAGTGGGAAAGAATTACAGGGCTTTCCTGCTTTTTTTTTGTACATAAAAAAAGTATGTGTATTACAGGTACACATACGAGTAAACAATATACACAAACCGAGCTAGAGTACATTGTTTTAATGTAGATATATAATAACATCCTTTTTTAGATTTGTCAAACAGTTTTTTGATAGTATAAATGAATAAGTTATTAGAAAAAGTTTTAATTGACAGGAAGAAAAACACATATTAAAATGCCTATAAATAGTTTAATAAAATACCAACCAACAAAACAATAAATCTATGTAATTTTGGGTTGTTTATTGCGATAATTGTTGATAAGATTCGTTTGAAGATTAAAATAGCTTATTGAATTGTAAAGTAGTTGGAGAAGTTATAGTTAAAATATTTTCAACATTTAAAAAATAAGAAAAAATTATATAGAAATTTTGGAGTGGAGAAAAGTATTATGGTGGAAATAGAAACAAATAGATTTATATTAAGAAAAGTGCAAATTAGTGATGCAGAAAGAATTTATGGGATATTAAGTAATAAAAATGTTATTGAAAATTTGAATATGAGCTTACATGAAAAAATTGATGATACATATGAACTTTTAAAAGATTATGATAATGGGTTTAAGAATAATACTAAATTTCCATATGCAATTATTAATAAAAGTACAAATGATTTTATAGGTGTTTTTCTAATAAAATTAGATTTGTATGATGAGGATTGTTTTGAGTTTACAATATACTTAGATGAAATATATTGGGGAAAGGGGATATATACTGAGATTTTACCATATATGATAAGTGTTGCTTTTGAAAATATAGGGACTGGAAATTTTAGAGGTTTTGTAATGGAGAAGAATATAGCTTCAAGTAGGGTTCTTGAAAAGTGTGGCTTTGAGTTAGAAAAAGTGTTTAAAGTTCCTAATCTAGATGGGAAGATAATTAGCTATTTAGTTACAAAAGAGAATTATAATAAGAAAATGAAATACAAATTATAAAATATCATAATTTGTAATATCATTTAATAAAAAAATAAAATACAATTATTAGTTCCTTACGGCTCGCATTTGAAGAAGTTGTACAAAGCAAGCTTTTACAACTTCTATTCAAAGCTTCGAAACTGCACATCACTAAATAATTGTATTTTACTTTTTTATTTACCAAATTTTATTTATTGATATTTTATAATTTGTATTTCATTTTTTTAATTTGTTAATTAATGATTCTAATTCTGGTACTTGATTATTAGAAAATTTTCCATCAATTGCCCTTAATGTCTCAATTGGAACTGCAAAAATAATAGTGTTTGATTGGTCACTACTTAAATCATTTAAAGTAGCTAAAGTTCTTAAATGAAGAGCTCCAGGGGCTTGACTCATAATTGTAGCAGCTTTAGCTAAATTTTCAGAAGCCTCAACTTCACCAGCAGCTTTAGTAATTACAGCTTGTTTTTCTCTTTCTGCTTCAGCAATTTTTGCTATAACCCTTTTCATTTCTTCTGGAAGAGCGATATCTTTAAGTTCTACATTTTCTACTTTAATTCCCCAAGGATCAGTTTCTTTGTCAACAATTTCACAAATTTTAGCACTTAATTTATCTCTTTCAGTTAGAAGTTCATCTAAAGATACTGAGCCAACAATATTTCTCATTGTTGTTTGAGCTAATTGACTAACTGCATAATTGAAATGTTCAACTGCTAAAATAGCTTTTGATGCATCAAATATTTTATAATATAAAACAGCATTAATTCTTATAGAAACATTATCTTTTGTTATTGCTTCTTGTTCTGGTACATCAACTGTTTTTGTTCTAATATCAACTTTATCATATGAATTTATTATTGGTAAAACTATTTGCCATCCTGGATTTAAAATTTTAGAAAATTTACCAAAAGTGTAAAGAATTCCACGTTCATACTCATTAATTTGTTTAATAGAAACTAAAATAAGTATTACTAGTATAATTAAAATAATATAAATCATAATTTTCCTCCTTATATTATGAAATTATTAAAATTATATCACATATTTAGAAAAAAAGTACAAAAATATTGTAATTACTTATTTTTTAAAATATAATTATTAAAATTGTTAAAATTAGGGGGATAAAATGACACCACATAATGATGCTAAAAAAGAAGATATAGCTAAAATAGTTATTATGCCAGGAGACCCTTTAAGGGCTAAATATATTGCAGAAAATTTTTTAGATGACTATAAATTAGTAAATAGTGTTAGAAATATGTTTGCTTATACAGGATATTATAAAGGTAAAAGATTAACTGTTATGGCTTCTGGAATGGGAATGCCAAGTATGGGAATATATTGTTATGAACTTTATAAGTTTTATGATGTTGATACAATAATAAGAGTTGGTTCTTGCCGGAGTATATGATGAAGATATAGAGTTACTAGAAACAATTTTAGTTGATGGAAGCTATACTCTCGGAAATTTTGCTGAAAATTTGGCAAATGATAATACAAAATTTGTATATGCTGATAGAGAATTAAATAAAATTATTGAAGATGTTTCAAAGGAAGATGATATTCCTATTAGAAAAGAGAATATTGCATGTACAGAATGTTTTGATTTATATGTTAATGATATGGATGTTATTATTGATAAATTTCCAAAAGATAAAAATATTGTAGGAAATGAAATGGAATCATTTGCATTATTTTATACTGCCAAAACATTGAATAAAAGAGCAGCTTGCTTACTTACAGTTGTTGACTCTCTAAGAAAGAAGCAGTCATTAACAGCAGAAGAAAGACAGAAATCTTTAAATGATATGATAAAAATTGCATTGGATTCTGCAATTAAGTTAACATAAGTATTGAAATTTTTGTATATATATGTTAAAATAGGTATAGTTGTGAAAAAAATCCATGTAGGAGGTTAATATGGAAAATAAAAGAATAGATGAAATAAAGGCGGAAATAGAAGCAATAAATGCTGAGCTTGCTGATATTGAAAAGAAAGTTAAAGAAAATCCAAATTACGATGCAGAGTCAATTAGAAGAACTGGATTAAATTCAGCTAAATATAATCTTCAAAAAGAACTAAATAGTGAAATAGAAAAAACAAAAGCAGTTGAGGAGATTATAAAGAAAATAGAAGCAATAAATGCTAGACTTGCTGAAATTGAGGCAAAAGTTAAAGAAGATCCAAATTATGATGCTGAATCAATTGAAAGAACTAAATTGAATGTAGCAAAATATAATCTTCAACAACAATTAAAAATGGCTTTAACTAAATTAAATAGTAAAGAGCCAATAAAGACTGAACCAATAAAAACAAAATCAGAAGAAACAAAGCCAGAGGAAACAAAGCCAGAGGAAACAAAACCAGAGAAAACAAAGCCAGAGGAAACAAAACCAGAAGAAACAAAGCCAGAGGAAACAAAACCAGAGGAAACAAAGCCAGAGGAAACAAAGCCAGAGGAACCAAAACCAGAGGAACCAAAACCAGAGGAAACAAAGCCAGAAGAACCAAAACCAGAGGAAACAAAGCCAGAAGAACCAAAGCCAAAGAAAGAAGAGCCTAAAAAGGATGAACAATATAATGTTGGATTCTG
>CANCZH010000029.1 GCA_947382445.1 uncultured Clostridium sp.
TTTCCTATTTTTATTTTATATCTATTTGTGTCATATCTATTTTAAACCTATAATACATAATATCTAACAATCAATTAGTTTCTTTCTATTATTATATCTGCTACATTTAGATTTTCATAGTTTGTTATATTATCCAATATAACTTTTGCTACATCTTTTGGATTCATAAAAAAATTAGATTTTTCTTCTGTTACATAATTTCTGTTATTGTTCCAAAATTCCGTATTCATTCCTCCTGGATATACTCCTACAACTTTTACACTTGTTCCTTTATAAGTTGCTTTTAAACTTTCTGTATATCCTCGTTCTCCCCATTTTGCTGCACAATACACAGCTTCTTGTTTATTTCCTTTTAATGCTGCTGATGACATGATATTTATTATTTTTACATTACTTTCATTTTTAACTTTTAGTACTTCAGTTGTGCATAATATCATTCCTGTTAATCCTGTTAGTGATATTTCTATATCTTTTTTGTTGTATTGTGTTGCAGACTTAAAACATGCCTTTTCCGCATTGTTAACTAAATATTTTATATTTCCAATTTCTGATATTTCTTTAATTGATTTTTGTATGAATTCTTCATCTGATATATCTCCAATAAATCCTTTATAGTTTTCATTTAATTCATTATTAAGCTTATTCATTTTCTCTCTATTTCTAGAAATGTTACATACATATAATCCTTTTTCTATACATTGTTTTACTAGTTCTAGTCCTAACCCACTAGCACCACCAGTTATAATTATTATATCTTTATTCATAGTTGGTCTCCTTTTAAATAATTAACTTATTCTTAATATTATACTTTTAATACTAAATTATTTTCTATCTGCTATTTTTTCTTTCTTCATGTTACTATTTATTAGAATTGTTGAAATTATAGATAATATAAATATGACAATAAATACTTTTTCCTTCATAAAACTACTTAAAATAGCAAGTATGGTAAAAAC
Source organism: uncultured Clostridium sp. (assembly GCA_947382445.1). The sequence continues at coordinate 957 of CANCZH010000029.1, forward strand.
AATTACTTCTGTAAAACATAAACTCATTTGTCCAACTGCTGCTAAAAGTTCATTATTTTCTTTTTCCTCTTTTATAATATTTTGTATTGAAGTTTGAATTGATGTTTCATATACTTTTTCAAAATTATCACTTAATGTTTTATTTAAAGATATTGTTACTTTATTTTTCGTAAATAAAAATATACCTGTTATAATAGATTTTATAATCGTTACTAGATTATTTGCTCTTGATATATTTTTATCTGAATATTTTCCAATTAAAGTAATAGTAACTATTTGCAATAATAATGATACTATAATAATTGAAGAAAATAATGAAAAATCTTTTAATACTATAAATAAGTATAATGGCACAAATTGTCTTTCTATTATATGGTTCGTTCTTAATGCATATATAATCTTATATCTACTTTTACTATTAAATATATATTTTATAGAAGTTTTAAAAGCACTTGTTTTGTTTTCCACTTTATAATCTATTTGCCTAATAAATATATATTGAAATAAAAAGAATACAGCAATTATTGTAAATAATACAATATTATTATTAGAAATTACTCCCCAAGCTACTAAACAACTTGCAATTGCTTGACCTACTATTTTAGTTATATTTAAAAAGCTATTTACTCTTCCTCTATGTTCTGTATCTACATATTTGCTTGATATAGCATCTGTCGAAGGATTAGATATTCCCATAAATCCCATTGCTAATATAAATATAATTATATTTTTATATAGATTGCTTTCATCTAGCATCATATATGTACTTATAATACTAAAAATATTTGAAATTAAAATACATTTTGCAATCCCTAATTTTGAAGATATTCTAACAAATAGTGGTGTACAAATCCCTGTTATTCCAAATCGTAGTCCATATATTAATAAAATAAGCCATATTGGTATTCCATTTTTATATAGCATAACCGTTCCAAATGTTTCAATTAGTGCATTTGCAAAACTATATGATATACTCCCTAAATACATATATTTATATTCCAATTTGTAAAAATATTCTTTCATTTATTACTCCATATAAAGAATTGGTTATATATTAATTGAAAAATGTCCTCATAGGAAATGATATCCCATAAGAACATTCAAATTGGTACCGATGGTGGGACTCGAACCCACATGGTTTCCCGCATGATTTTGAGTCATGTGCGTCTGCCAATTCCGCCACATCGGCATTTTAACTTGCTTTTAAATAATACCAAATTTATTATTTAAAAGCAAGTGTTTTTATTTATTTTATTACATTTTGTTTGGCATATTTATTCCCAATAGTTTTGCCCCTGTTTTTAATACTGTTCCTACTGCATATGTTAAATAGATTCTTGCGTTTTTAATTTTTTCGTCATCTACTAAAACTTTATTTTCATTGTAGAAATTACTGTAATTTTGTGATAACTCTATTAGGTATCTTGCTAAAATTGCTGGTTCATTTTTTTCTGCTGTTGCTTCTAATATCTCTCTAAAACTATATAATGATTTTAATACTTTTATTGATGATTCTTCTTTTAATAAAGAAAAATCTATTTCAGAAGTATTTGGTATTTTTTCTATCTTCTCTAAAACACTTTGTGTACGAACATATGTGTATTGTATATATGGTCCTGTTTCTCCTTGAAAATTCAATGCTGTGTTCCAATCAAAAATTTGGTCTTTATTTGTTGTTGTTGAAAGTGTATTAAATATTATTGCTGCTAATCCAACTTTTTTTGCAACCTCTTCTTTTTCTGGTAATTCTGCATTTTTTTCTGTTATTATTTCTTGTGCTTTATTGATTGTCTCATTTATTAAATCTTCAATTTTTACTACATTTCCAAGTCTTGTAGACATCTTTCCTGTTGGCAAGGAAACCATTCCATATGAAATATGTTTTAATCCATTATAATATTTTTCGTCAACTAAATATTTTGCAACTTCAAATATTTGTTTAAAATGTAAATTTTGCTCATATGCAACTATGTATAAACATTTGTCAAAATTATATGTTCTTGCTCTGTAAAGAATTGCTGCTAAATCTCTTGTTGCATATATTGATGAACCATTTGATTTTTGGATTATGCATGGTGTGTCTATTCCTGCATATTCTAAATCAACTATTTTTGCTCCATCTGATTCTGTAATTTTTCCTTTTGATTCTAATATATTTATTATTTCTTCTGTTTTGTCTGAATAAAATGCTTCCCCATTTAGTGAATCAAATTTTACATCTAATATATCATAAATCTTATCAAATTCTTTTAAGCTTAGATTTTTAAATCTTTCCCATAATTCTGTGCAGAATTCATCTTTTGCTTCTAAAAGTCTGAAGTTTTCTCTACATCTTTCTAGAACCTCTTCATTTTCTTTGCATAATGTATTTATTCTTACATACATATCCATCATTTGGTTTATTGGGTCTTCGTCTAAATTATACTCATTTCCCCACATTTTATATGCTTCAATCATTTTTCCAAATTGTGTTCCATAATCTCCTAGATGATTTATTCCTATTGTGTTATATCCTAGATATTTATAAACTTTATATAAAGCACTTCCTATTAATGTTGTTCTTAAATGCCCTATATGAAATGGTTTAGCAATGTTTGGTGAAGAGTATTCTACTAATATTGTTTTTCCATTTTGAATATGCTCTTTTCCATATTCTTCTTTTTCTTCATCAATTTGTTTTAATACTTCTTCTGCTAGTTTTTCATTTTTTATATAAAAGTTTATATATCCTGACTTTTCTTCAATTCTTTCTATGTATTCATCTGTCTCTAGCTTTTCTTTTATTTCTGTTGCAATAACCATTGGTGATTTTCTTAAAGTTTTTGCTAGTTTAAAACATGGAAAAGCGAAATCCCCCATTTCGCTTTGTGGTGGGATTTCGATATATTTTTCTAATTCTTCTGAACTTATTTCTATTCCTGCTTTTTTAATTTTCTCTGCAATCAGTTTGTTATAATTTATCATTACTTATATCATTCCTTTAATATTAATCTCCTAAGCAGATACCAATATCTCTAGCTGTTTTAACTAAGTCATGGTCCATAGTAACATATCTAACATTACTATCACTTGTTCCTCCTTGAACAGCTCCTATTTCTTTGTTATTTCCTATTACTTCTTCAAGTGGTACATATGTTAATTGTCCTTTTTGGATTACTGTTAAAACTCCAAATTTTCCTTCCATTGCTAATTCCATAGCTTTTGCACCATATTTTGTAGAAAGTACTCTATCATAAGCTGTTGGTGTTCCTCCTCTTTGCATATATCCAAGTACTGTGCATCTTGATTCTAGACCTGTTAAGTCTTGTAATTCTTTTGCAACCTTTTGTCCTATTCCACCAAATTTAACACTAATTCCTGCTTTTGAATCAATTCCCTCTGCTTGGTGAGTTTGGTTATCTCCTTCTTTTGACATTGCTCCTTCTGAAACTACTACTATACTGAAATTTTTTCCATTTGCTTGTCTTCTTTTAATAGCTTCAGCTGCTTTATTTATATCGTATGGTATTTCTGGAATTAATGCTATGTCAGCTCCACCAGAAATTGCTGATTCTAATGCTATCCATCCTGCAAATCTTCCCATAACTTCAAGTACTAATATTCTGTTATGTGTTTCTGCTGTTGTATGTAATCTATCTATTGCTTCTGTTGCAACTGATACAGCAGTATTATATCCAAATGTAATGTCTGTGCATGCAACATCATTGTCTATTGTTTTTGGTACACCAATTGTGTTTATTCCTTTTAGGAATAAATCTCTAGCTGATTTTTGTGTACTATCACCTCCTAAAGTAAATACACAATCAAATCCTGCTTCTTTTACATTTTTTACACATTGATCTGATAAGTCTTCATATGTTACTGTTCCATCTTCATGTTCTACTTTATAGTGGAATACTATTGCATTTGTTGATGAACCTATGATTGAACCACCCTTGTTTAATATACCAGATGATTTCTCACTTTTGTCTAGTCTAACATAATTGTTGTTAACTAGTCCTCTGTACCCATCAAGGTATCCATAACATTCAATTCCATTTGTTTCAGCAGTTCTCACAATTGCTCTGATTACTGCATTAAATCCTGAAACATCTCCACCATTTGCTAGTATTGCTACTTTTTTTATCATTTCTTTATCCCCCTTAATTTTTTTCTTTTATTATATCGTCTTTGTCTTCGACTTTCTTAAGTTTTATAAATTTGTAAAGAGTATATAATATAAATGGTATTTGCCCTAATACTCCTATTGTTATTAATACGTAAAATAACATTTTTATTAATAGTATTAGTGCCAGTACTCTCATAAGAATAGACATCCATATTTTTAAATCTGGAAATACTTTTTTGATTATTAATCCAGTAAAAATAAAGTACATCATTACACCTATAATTGAACCTGTTATTGCAAACACAAAAATTATTATAACATAATTTTCTGGATATTTAAATATCTCTGTATATTCTCCTTGAATTTTTTGCATTATTTCTAGTGCTTTTTCTTTTTTATCATATGCTGACAGGTCTATTTCTCTTCCATCTTCTGTTTTTACAATCTCTTCATATTCTTCTGCTGGTATTGATTGAATTGTTTCTACAACTTTATCAATTTGATCTGCATCTTTTTTTACTTGTCTTTCTGAAATAATTCCTAATACAGTTGAAACAATTAGTATTATGCACATGATTATTAATCTGTTTCTATACTTTTTGGATTCCATTACATTGTGACTCCTTACTAGATTTTTTTAACTCTTTGATTATATTATAATTTTTTTCTTTTTGCAATATTTTATTTGTTTGTTATGTTTATATTTTTACTGTCAATTTCAAATTCTCTTTCTATTATATTTTGAATTTGTGCTACTTGCTCTGGTAATAGTACATCACTTCTTACTATTACACTTATTCCAGTGGCATTTTTAAATATTACTACATCTTCAAATCCTTTCATTTTTATTAGATTTTCTGCTGTTTGAATCGTTTTCTTTTCATTTGTTATATTGGCTATTTCGCTTTGTGCTATTGCTTTTTGATCATTTGTTATATTGCTATTTTCTAACATTTTTTCATATATTTCTATTGTTTCTGAATATGTATTGTTTCTTTCCATTTTTGCTTCTGCAAAATAATTTACTACTGGCTCTGGTTCTTCTTGGGTTTGTACAGTTTCATTTTCAATATTGTTTTCTATTTCTTCATTAACTATACTGTTACTACTTACTAATGTTGCATCTCCTAATCTTTCTGAATAGTTTTCTACATCTGCTATCTTGCCATATTGATTTTCCATATTTGGATTATAACTTACAAATCCAATAATCATTAGAAATATTGCTAATATTCCAAGCAATACTTCTTTCTTTTTTACTATTGCAATTTTCTTCATTTTTAAATTTCACTCCTTTTAATTTTATTTCATCTCAAAAACTTGTATTTTATGTGTTGCAAGTCCTGTTGCTGCTTCTACTGCATGAACAATATTCTCTCTAACAGCTGTGTTTCCTGCTCCTTTTGCTATCACTACTGCACCTTCTATTTTTGGAAATACTATTTTTTCTGTTATTGGAGTTTGGTTGGAATCTGAAATTACTTCCTTATTGCTGTCATAGCTTTCTATAATCCTAGTTCCTCCTTCTGTATCTTTTTCTTCTGTTGTACTTTGTGAAGCACTTTCATTATATAATGGTACTAGTTTTTCAGTTTCACTATATGTAATTAATATTTTTACATCTCCGAACTCCTTTTATTTCTTTTATTATTTCTTCTAATTCTTGTTTTAGCTGTGTGTCTGTTGAGGTTTTTGATACTTCTTTTTTACTTGTTTCTAATATTTCTTTGCTTTCTGTTTTTTTATTGTCCTTAAAAATTATATTAATACTTATTAGTGTTATTACTAATAATACAAAAGCAAATATTAAATTTTCTATTTTCTTTTTATTTGCTTTTTCGTCTTTTTTTATTAATGCTGTAATTTTTTCTTTAACCATTTGAATTCTCACTTTCTATTAAAATTTTAGAAATTTCTATATTATATGTGTTACTTATTTCTTCTTTTATTTCTTCAATTTCTTGCTGACTTATTTCTTCTTTTTCTTCTAATATTTTTACTTTTTCTATGGTTATGTTTTGAGTCTGTTTGGATTTCGATATATGTAATTTTAATTTGTTTGTTATTATATTTTCATTTTCATACTTTATGTCTACTTCAATGTTTTTTACTTTGTATCCTTTTTCATTTAATTCATTTGTTAAATTTTGTTTGAATTTTTCTTTGTATGTATTTTCTATTTGTTTATTATAATCTATTGTGTTTTTAGATGATGTAGAGATATTATTTGATTTAATTTGATTTGATATTGTTTTTTCAATATCAAAATTTTTTATATTTTGTTTTATAAATGGACTAAAAATTATGTACATTATAAATATTCCTAGAACTATCTTTATGTATTTTCTGTAACTACTATTGGGTATTATCATTTCAATCATTACTATAATCATTAAAGCTATTATTAATTGTTCAGCCCATGAAACTAAGAAATTTAGCACCTTTTATCTCTCCTTTTATACTGGTAATCCAATTTTCATTGATATTGTTATTCCTATTATTAACATAACTGTAACTGTTGCAAGTGCCGCTAATAGTACTTTACACGAATCTCCAATTTGTTCTAATACATAAACTATTTTTTTATCTGCAACAATTTCTGCTAGTCCACTTGCTAAATATAAAAACATTGTAGTTATTCCAATCCTTATTATCGGAAGTAATCCTATAATTATTAATGCAATTATTCCTACTGCACCTACTGCATTTTTTATTAAGTTTGTACATCCTAGTACTGACTCTACTGTATCTCCTAATATTTTTCCTACAACTGGTACAAATGTTGATACTGCTGTTTTAGTGGTCTTTGTTGCCATTTGGTCTACTCCTTGTCCAAGGCTACTTTCTAATGATAGAAAACATGTGAATATAGTAAGAAATGTACATAGAATCCATATTATGCTTGATTTCATATATTTAGAGATTTTGTTCATATTTATATCATCAGATATATTTGAAATTATTCCAATTACTGTTGCTATTACTACTATTGGTATTACTATATTACTAATAAAACTTGTTATAATATTTGTTGCTACTAAAAGTATAGTTTGTATTTGAGTTGCTGTGGTTATATTTCCAGTAGATATCATTGTGCTTACAAAAAATGGAATTAATGTGTATATAAAATTTGAAATTGTTCCTAACGTATTTTTTACTAATTCTAATATTTCTGAATATACTTTAATTAGTACAGTTATTAGCATGATGATTTGTACAAAATATCCTATTTTTCCTGTTTGTTCATTTCCTAAATTTTCGCTAATGCTTTTTAATATTCCATGTAAAATTATTATTATTAAAATTGAAGTAATAACTTTTAGTACTTCTTTCAGCTCTTTTCCAAGTAATGTTCCTATCATTTTTACTACTATGTTACTTGAACTTTTTCCTTTTATTGATTCATTAAATATATTTTCAAAATTTATGTCTTCATTTACAATATTTTCTGTTTCAGAAATAAATTTATCTATATTTAATTCTTGGTTTTGGCTTTCTATGATACTACTATCAGTGGCATAAATTCTGTTTTGTATTACTATAACTAGAAAAAATATGAGTATATATATTTTTTTTTTCATTTTTCCTCCTAATTTCTATATTAGTTTTAGTAATGTTTCTAGTAATGATGTTATTATTGGAACTGATATTCCTATTATTGTAATTTTTCCTCCTAAGTCTATTTTGGATGCAATTGCAGTTTCGCCACTGTCTTTACAAATTGATATTGCAAATTCTGTTAAGATTGATATTCCTGTTATCTTTAATAATATGATTAAAAATTGATTATTCATATTTAATTTAGTAGATAAGCTTGTTATTAATTGAATGAAATTTCTTAAATTATTTGTTACAAGGAAAAATATTATTATTCCACTAATAATTGATATGTATATCTTAAATTCTGGTTTATACTCTTTTAAAATAACTGCAAGTAGAAGTCCTATAAGCCCAACTCCTATTATTTGAATAATTTCCATATTAAATCCTCTTTATAAATTAAATAGCGTTCTCACAGTACTAAACAAATTGCTAATTTCATTTATTACTATTGAAAGTACTATGACTATTCCTGCTAAAGTAGTCATCATTGCTTGATCTTCTCTCCCAGCTCTTACTAGTACTTGGTTTAGAACAGCAACTAGGATTCCTATTGCTGCAATTTTGAATAATAAGTCTATATTCATCTTTATTCTCCTCTTTTTTAAATTAAAATAATAACAATTCCTACTCCTAATATTAGTCCTAATTTTTTATATACTGTTTCATTTTTTGCTCTTTCTTCTTTTGCTTTTTCTATTTGCCTGTCTAATAATGTGCATACAAATTTAATTTGATTTACTTGTCCTTCTTTATTTGTTTTTCCAAGTAAGTTTCCAAATTCTTTTAATATTTTTTTATCTGTTTTTTTTATACTTAATTCCATGTTTTTTACTTCGTCTTTCCATGCTGTTTCTGCTCCTTTGGTTTTTATGTTTTGTGCTGTTTTTTCAAATAATTCTCTTACTCCAAATGATGATATTTCTGCTATTTCTAAGAATATTTCTTCTAGTGGTTCATATGTATATTTAATTTTATTTTCTATTATTTGAAAATTATTTTTAAGTTCATCTAGTTCTTCAAGTCTATAAACATATTTTTTTGAAAGTAGTATTCCTATTTCAGTTGAACAAATTACAACTGCTATTCCTAATATCATTTTTAAAGTTATATACATTTTTTATATTCCTTTTTTTCTTTATCTAAAAAATATAAACTAGAAATTTTTTCTTTTTGTTTTGAATCTAGTATTATTATTCTTTCTAGTATCTTTAATTCTAATAATTCTCTTAATTCTGGGTTTAATTTTATATCTTGGAGTGAGTTTCCATGTGCTGTAAATATTCCTTTACTTCCACAACACATTGCATAGAATATTGTTTCTGCATCTTCTTTTCCTCCTATTTCGTCAACTGCAATTACTTGTGGGCACATTGACCTTATCAGCATTTTTATTCCTATTGTTTTTGGTATATTTGATATTACATCTGTTCTTAGCCCTAAGTCTGTTTGTTCTATTCCTTTGTACATTGATGCGATTTCGTTTCTTTCATCTACTACTCCAACGTTTAATCCTTTTGAATGTTGGTTTCCATCGCTTATTTGCCTTATTAAATCTCTTAATAGTGTGGTTTTCCCACTTCCTGGTATTCCTACGATTAGTGTGTTTTGAAATTCACCTTGATTATATATATTTTTTATAATAAAGTTTCCACATCCTCTTATTTCTCTTGCTATTCTAAAATTCATTCCTGATATATATGATATATTTATTATTTTATTATTTTCTGAGATTGCATTTCCTACTATTCCTACTCTGTGGCCTCCATGTAATGTTATAAATCCATTAGATATTTGATTTTCGTATGTATATATTGAATTTTCTGTTACTTTCTCAAGGGTTTCGAGCAAATCTTTTATTGTTACTTTATAGTCTACTATTATTTCTCTGTCTGTTAATTTTAATATTATATTTTTATTAGACCTTAATCTTATTTCTTCTAAGTTTTCAAATATATTTTCTATTTGCTTAAATTTTAAAGCTTCTAAAATGTTATTTGATAAATAATTTAGTATTTCCATTTTTAACTCCTTTTATGCTTGTACTTAATATTAATATATTCAAAAATTTTTTATTTAGAACTATAATTTATAAACTAATAAAACAAGAAAATAAAAAATATATTTTTTATTTTCTTGTTTTATAATTTTTCTATTTTATCACATCTTATATAAAAATATTTTATTTCTGGCTTTCATATACTATATTAAGAATTATAATTAAAATTATTCTAGAATATTGACGAATTTTGTAAAATAGAGTAATATTAACTTGTACATTTTTGAGGGGAAGATTGGTGTATTTTTATGTATAATGAAAAATATTTTAAAATAACTATTTTATTCACAAAAATTAGAAGATATATATTTATTTTCTTTTTTGTTATTCTTGGTTTAATTGGAGCATATTTACTGTCTGAATTTCTTACAGAAATTGCACGCGTAGAAAGAAGTATAGCAAATATTATTATGATTGCAACTGGTGTTTCAATTTTCGTAATTGGTTTTATTATCACCAGTAATTTGCATTTTAAAATTCAAGAAGCATATTTAGAAATGAAATTATTAAAGAAAATGAATGTTATTTCTTATAAATTAGATAAACTTTTAGAAAACTCTGGGATTTCTATTTCTGATGAAATTACAAAAGAATTACAAATTGTAACTTCTGAACAAAAACCTAAAAAAATAAAAAAAGTAAAAGAAAAAATATCAATTTAAAAGTAAAATAAAAACAAACAATAAAAAAGTAGATTTTATTCTACTTTTTTATTGTTTATTTTGTTATATTAATCTTCTTCTGGCGTTGTATCATTTGTTTTTTCAACCTTTTCGAAAGATTTTATTCTATATCCATCATCTGTTTTTATAAATGTATATTTATATTCTTGAATTTGATTTAGATCAACATTTCCAGCCACTTCTGAATATTTATATTTATCTAAGTCCTTATTATATTCAGATCTTAAAACTCCATTGTAATCACTATAAGCTATTTTTATAAATTCTTCTTCAAATTCTTTAGATTGGAAATTATAATTTCCAAAAATATTACAACCAGTATTATCTATTTCACTTGCATAAAAAGTTTCTATAAATAATGGTTTAACATATATCTCTAACTTACTATTATATTTTACAGCTTTTGTTATAACTTCTGTAACTTCTGATGGTGAATCCTCTGTTACATCATTTTCTTGTATTTCATAAGCATCTTTTTCTTCATCATATATATATCCTATTGTTTTATATAAATCTGTAAAATTTGTATCACTATCATATAAGCTAAAGTCCTTATATTCTATATCATCTGAATCTTCAAATAATTTCTTAGCATATTCTTCTACTTTTGTTTTTGGTATAGATTTTGTTGTACTTGTTTTATCCATATCTGAATTAGTTACTTGGGCCATTGCTAATTGAAGTTTTAAATTATTTTTTAAATTATTTTTTTCAGTGTCAAATCCACCTGATGAATATATTGCATATTTAGCAAATGTTTTTCCGTTTCCTACTAATTTATATGCATCTTGAATGTCTGTATCAGCATTTAATATGTCTTCATTTTCAATAGTAGTTCCTTCATCATCTTCTGGCTCTTCTGTTTTTTCTACTTGATTTGATGCTACTGGGGTTTCAGGCTGTTTTGGATTATTTACCTCATCTTTTTTGTTTGATCCTAAAATTATTACACATGTCAATATTATTGCAACTAATAAAGCAATAAAAATAACAAGTGCAACTAAAGGAATTCCTTTTCTTCTTTCCATATTTTCCTCCTCTTTAGTATACATAGATAAATTATATATTTTAATAAAATTTTTTTCAATATTTAGTTAACAATTTTTGCAAAGTACTGATTTCAATCCTATTTCTAAATCAATAACTCCATTTTTTGATTGATAATCTAATTCTATTAATTCTTCTAATATTTTTTCTATTTCTTTTTCTGTAAAATATTCTGCTTGTTTTTTATATTTATTAACTAAAAATATTTGATTTGGTTTTAAATCTAAACTTGTAGCTATATCTTTTTTCTCTTTTAATGCTAATTTAGTAAAATATATTTTTTTAAAATGATTATATAGAGTTATTATTATTTTTTGTAATGGTTCTTTATTATAAATTAAGTTATTTAGTATTTCTAGTGATTTTTCAGTATTTTTCACACCTAAGTAATCTGTTAAATCAAATATTATTGCTTGTACTTCTTTTATTGTTAGTTTGTCTATGTCTTCTTTTTTTATTTCTCCATTTTCTCCTACAAATTCAATTAATTTTCTTATTTCGTTCATTAAATTTTGCATTTTAGTTCCAGCATTTTCAATAAAGTATGTTATGTTTTCATCTGTTATACTTACTTTATACATGCTACATATTTTTTTTAATCTTGATTTTAATTCTGCTGGCGATAATTCTTTTAGCTCTATCATTATAGAATTTTTTTCAACAGCTTTATATAAATCCATTTTATGAACTGTATCTTCAATAAAAATAATTACACATGATTCATTTATTATATCCATATTTTCTGCTATATATAGTTTGAATTTTTCTTTCATTTGAGATTTCGTATCTTTTTTGAATAGATTAGAATTTTTAATCATTATTAGCTTTTTATTATACCCAAAAGCAGGTGTCTCTATATTTGAAATTAATGTGTCTATATTAGTTTCATCTAATAAAATATAATTTATTCCTAAACTTGTTTCTCCAAATATTTTTTTTATTTTTTTTAAATATTCTTGTTTTAAATATTGTTCTTCTCCATATAGAACATAAATACTGTGAAGTTTTTGATTTTTTATATCATTTTCTAAATCTATAATATTTGTAGACATTGTCTTTATTTTCCTTTACTTTTCTAACATTATTTTCAATACTTCTGATACACTCCAAGCTTGAGATATTGTTCCTACTGGTAAATATGGTGGTTTTGAATTATATAATTCTGATATAGTTCCTAATGCTCCTTCTTTCATTGCTGATGTAAAATTCTTTTTAAAGTTTTCTAAAACTTTGTTATAATCTTTTATTAATTTTTTCTTTGTTTCGCTATCTTTTTCACTTTTTATTAAATTTTTAAATGCATCTATATATAAACCTGCAAGCCATGGCCATGTAATACCTTGATGATAGCTCATATCTCTTTTAAAACTATCTCCTTCATATATAGCAACATATTTTCTATCTTTTGAGGATAATGTTGCTAAACCATATTTGGTTAATAATTCTTTTGTTACTGTTTCAAACATTTTTTTTGGTTTTTCATTTGACATTGTCATTACAGGGTATGTTGTTGATAATGCGAATAATTGATTTGGTCTTATTTCTTCACTTCCTAACACATCATATAAGCATTTATTTTTTTCATTATAGAACTTTTTATTAAAACTCGCTTTTACTTTTTTACCAAGAGCTATACATTCTTCTCTTGTCTGGTTATCATTAAATTTCTTTGCTAAGTTTTCTAAAGTTTTTATGGCATTATACCATAGTGCATTTACTTCTACTGCCTTACCACTTCTTGGAGTTACAGCAAAATTTGAAATTTTAGCATCCATCCATGTTAATTGTGTTGTTTCTGTTCCTGCTGAAATTAAACCATCTGTGTCCATATAAATATTACTTTCATCTATATTTATACCTTTTTGAAACATATAAAATATATTTTTTAATATACTATATAAGTTTATTTCTATAAACTTATAATCATTTGTATATTTTATGTATTTGTTTACTTGGTCAAATAGTAATAATGAACTATCAACACTATTATATAATGGTCTACTGTCATATCCAGAATATCCATTTGGTATTAACCCAAATTTTATATCTCTTGTCATCATTAACAATATTTCTCTTGCTATTTTAAACCTTTTTGTTTTAAGAAGTAGCCCTTCATATGAGATTAATGTGTCTCTTCCCCAGTCTAAAAACCATGGATATCCAGCAATTATGGTATGTAAAGAAAACTTTTGTCTATATGTTATAAATGTATCAGCAGAAATAATTAAATCTCTTATTTTTTCTTTTTCTTGTTTTGCTTCTTTATCGTTTATTAATTCTGTTTCTTCTATTATTTTTTGCAATCTTTTTTCTTCTTGTGCTATTATTTTCTTTCCATCTATTTCTTCAATATTATCTTCTAGTCCACATACTACTGTAAATTCTTTTTCCTCATTCGCTTTTATTTCAACTTCATATCTTCCTGTTACTATTAAGTCTTCTTCTGGATAGAATCCTCTTTTTTCTTCTTCGATATAATACATATTTTTGAATATATCTTTTTGATGTTCTATGTATTTTCCATCTTTTAAGTATAAATATATTGGTGCAGATTTATTTCCATCTATTGTTACTCTTACCTTATTATTTATAACACGTTGATTAATATTATAATCATGGTTTGTGCTCATTTGATGAAAATCTCTATAATTCATTATTGGAGCTAATTTCATAGTTATATCTTGATTTGTATTTTTTATTTTATAATAAACACAAACTATATTTTTTCCATAAACCATTGTTATTTGTTTTTCTACTTTAATTCCATTAATATCATACTTATATATTGGATTATATATTTTTTCAAAGCTTTCTAGTTTTTTATATCCATCTGATATAAAGTTTTTACAAATATTGCTATAAAGTATTTCTTCTTTTCCATCTATAACTATGCTTTCGTCTATTTTAGATAATAATACATATCTTCTTGCTGGTGGATCTAATGGTGCCACTAATAGTCCATGGTATTTTCTTGTATTAATTCCAAGAACTGTCTGACTTGCAAATCCGCCAATGCCATTTGTAATTATCCATTCTTTACTAAGCCCTGACTTTATCTCTAATTGTTTCTTACTTAACTTCATTTGTAAATCTCCTATTATTTATTTAGTTTTTCCATTTCTCTATACAACTTCTGATTCTCGTTTTTCTTTTCAGCTGTTGTTTGTATTGATTCTATTCTTTCTCTGTATTTTGAATTAAATTTACTTTTTCCTTTAACAGATTTTTTCTTTGAGCGTTCTATTTTCTTTTTATTTTTTCTTATTTTTTCTGTTTCCTTTTTTTCTCTTTTTAATTCATCTTCTAGTATAGAGTTTACTAATAAGTATTGTGGCGTGCTTTCTTTATCTCTAAATTTCAAATCATTACATATCAATTCCATTATTGATGAAGCAATTATATCTGGATCATGTCTTATGAATTCTCCATCAATTTTAGATAGATTTTTTTGAATTATTTTTATTCCTTTTTTAGTTGCTTTATCAATATCTTGAAGTACTATATCTTGTCCCTCTTGATTATATTTTCTAACAAATTCAGGTACTATCTCTCCAGTATCTGCCAGGCAATAATCAATTATTTCTTTTCCTACATGTTCAAATATAGCTTCTAAGTGGTCTGATATAGAATAATTGTCTGTTTGCCCTGGCTCTGTCATTAAGTTTGTTATATAAATTTTTAATGCTTTGCTTTCTTTTATTGCTTTTGAAACATTTTTTACAATTAAGTTTGGTAATACATTTGTATACAAGCTTCCTGGTCCAATTATTATTGCATCTGCATCTTGTATTGCTTCTATAACTCCTGGTGCTGGTGTGCAATTAGTTGGTACTAAATGTATTCTTTTTATTTTACTTATTTTATTATATACAACTTCTGGAATTCTTTCTTTTTTTTCAACAACTGTTCCGTCTTCTAACTCTGCACTTATAGTTATATCGTCTAATGTTGATGGTAAAACTTTTCCTGTTATATTTAATATCTCTGTACTTTTTCGTATTCCAACAGATGGATTCTCATATATTTCATTCATCGCAGCTAAATAGATGTCTCCAAAATTTAATCCTTTTATTTTAGAATTTTTGAAGTTCCATTTAAATAACTTATCCATTAGTTCTTCTTTATCTGATAGTGCAATTATACTATCTTTTATTTCTTCATATGGTTGCAATCCTAGTTCTTTTCTTGATTTTGTTTCTTGTGTTCCATAATCAGATAGTGTAACTATTGCTGTTATGTTATTTGTATATTTCTTTAACCCTTTTATTACATTATTTAGCCCTGTTCCTCCACCTATTACAACTACCTTTGGACCTTCATCATACATTGTTTTATTAAATATTAAACCTTTTAAATTTTTATTAGCTTTTTGTCCTTTTTCTGTTGATGTGTTGTTTGCTTCTATTAGGATTTCTAGTACTCTTTTTTGCATAAATACAAATCCTATTACTATTGCTGTGAAGCCTGCAACAAATGATATGACTATTTTAATTATATCTGTTGGTCTTAGTACTTTTGATTCTATTATATTTGCAAATGCAAAGCATATTAGGCATATTCCTATTATTATTAAACCTATCCATCTTTTTATTTTTGTTTTATTGTTAAACCAGCTAAAGAATCCTTTCATTACTCTCTCCTTTTCTATTCTAGTATGATTACTTCTGTTTCTAATTTCTCATTGAATTTTTCTTGTATTGTTTTTTTAGTGTATTCTATTAAGTCTATAATATCTTGTGCTGTCGAATTTCCTGTATTTACTATAAATCCTGCGTGTTTTTCTGAAATTTGAGCTCCACCAATTTTATATCCCTTTAAATTTGCTTCATCTATCAGTTTCGCTGGTATGCAGTTATCTTTTCTTTTAAATATGCTTCCTGCATTCGGCATTTCTAGTGGTTGTTTTGTTCTTCTGCTTTCAGTAAATTCTTCTCTCTTTTGTTTTATTGTTTCTTTGTTTCCTTTGTTTGTTTTAAATGTACTTTCAAGTATTATCCAATTTTTATTGAAAAATATACTATTTCTATATGAAAATTCATGTTCTTTATTTTCTATTTTTTTTATATTGTAATTTTCGTCTAAATATGTTGTTGATATTAAGATATCTTTTATCTCTGAGCCATATGCTCCTGCATTCATTTTTACAGCTCCACCAATTGTTCCTGGTATACCTGATGCGAATTCATAGTCTTCTATTTCGTTTCTGTATGCAAATTCTGAAAGTAATGCTAAAGGTACCCCTGCTTCTGCAATTATTTCATCATTTTCAATTTTTAATGTTTTAAAATTTAATTTTATTATTATGCCTCTAAAACCGTCATCTTTTACGATTACATTAGTACCATTACCTAATATGTATGTTTTTATTTTTAAAGTTTTGGCTACTTTTAAAATATATATTAATTCTTTAACATTATTGGCAATTACAAAAAAGTCAGCTACTCCTCCTACTTTAAAAGAAGTATGTTTGCTCATTTTTTCGTTTACAAATATGTTGGAAGAATCTATTTCTTTTACTAATTCATCATAAATCATTTTGCTTTTTCCTCCAATTTAAATATAGAAACTTTGTTTTCCCTATAATATCACTTTGTGTATCATATCATTTTTTGTTCTTTTTTACAAGGAATTTTAATTAAAAATGCTTTCCTTTTTATAATATTCAAAAAGCGGAGAATTTATTTCTCCGCTTTCAGTTTTTCTTAAATATCTTTTATTTTAACATCTCTTTTATGTTCTATTTTTTCCCATTTTGTATTTGGTCTTACTATACATTTTAGGTTAATTATAAGCCATGACCCCATAAATAATGGAAACATTAAAATTCCTTTAAACATTTTTTTAATTGGCTTTTTCTCAATTATCATTACGAAAATTGCTGTAAATATTGGAACTATTAATGTTGCTATAAGATATTTTGCATAATTAAATATTAGAGTTCCAATTGTCATTTCATCTGCTAAAAATATCACTGTATTTATTACAAGTAATAGCATTGTTACTAACATCATTGGAATTCCCATTAAATATAATAATCCGTCAAAGTTCATTAATGTTCTATATTCCACAATTCCTTCTGCTAAGTCTTTGGTATAATATTTCATGCATTGTAAATGTCCTACTGTCCATCTTGACCTTTGTGACCAACTTTGTTTGAACTCTGTTGGTTGTTCATCATACACTATTGCATCTGTTGCCCAACCTAGTTTTCTTCCTTTAGCTATGTTTTTCAAAGAAAACTCTATATCTTCTGTTAATGTTATAGTGTCCCATCCTGTTGGTTTTATCAAATTAAAGTCTACCATAAAACCTGTTCCATTTATTAATGGTGATAATCCTAAGTTGTATCTTGCTAAATGGTAAAATCTATTCATTGTCCAATAGAATAATGCATATCCTGCTGAAATCCAACTATCGTCTGGATTTTTGATGTCTCTATATCCCTGTACTATTTCTTCACCTTGACATAATTTTTTATTCATTGCATTTAAAAAGTTTTTATCAACTATATTATCTGCATCAAACACACAAAAAGCATCATAGTCTGCATTTTCTTTTATTTTTTGATTTAAAAACCATTGAAGTGCATGACCTTTTGTTTTGTTTTTCTCGTCAAATCTTTCTAGAACTGTTACTCCCATGTTTTTTGCAATTTTTGCTGTATCATCTGTGCAATTATCTGCAATTACATATATATCATATAACTCTTTTGGATAGTCAAGTCCTTGTAAACTTTCAATTAAGTTTCCTATAACACTTTGCTCATTGTGTGCTGGCAATATTAACATAAATTTATGTTTTTTGTCTTTTATAAGTGGTTTTTCTTTAAATTGTATTAGTGCACATGCACTAATAATTAATTGATATAGCCAATAGATTACAATAATCCATCCGAATTGCTTGTTGTAGTATATAAATATATTTCATATTCTACCTCTTTTCTATTCTTCTACTTTTACTTCTTTGCTTTCCTCGTTGTTTTCTTCTTTTTTCTCTTCTTCCTCATTGTATCTCATTGTAAGATTAATTCTGTCTTGATCATCTATTTCTGTAACTTTAACCATTACTTCTTGACCTACTTTTAAGAAATCTTCTACTTTTTCTACTCTTTCTTTTGTTATTTTTGATTTATGAACTAAACCTTCTTTTCCTCCGCCTACTGAAACAAATGCTCCAAATGTCATAAGTTTAGTTACTTTTCCTTTATATATTTTTCCTACTTCAATTTCTCTTGCTATTTCATCAATCATTTCTAATGCTTTGCTTCCATCAGCACCTTCTGTAGAATATATAAATACTGTTCCATCTTCTTCAATGTCAATTTTAACTCCTGTTTCATCAATGATTTTGTTTATCGTTTTTCCACCAGGTCCAATAACATCTTTTATTTTGTCTACTGAAATTTTTGTATTTATTATTCTTGGAGCATATTTTGAAATTTCTTTTCTTGGTCTTGATATTACTGGCATCATTATTTCATCTAATATATATTTTCTTGCATTTTTAGTTCTTTCAAATGCTTCTGCTATTATATCATATGATAAACCATCAACTTTTATATCAACTTGTATAGCTGTTATTCCTTTTTCTGTTCCTCCAACTTTGAAGTCCATATCTCCAAAGAAATCTTCAATTCCTTGAATATCTGTTAACATTACATAGTTTGTATCATCATTTGGATCTGTTACTAATCCTGTTGAAATACCAGCCACTGGTCTTTTTATTGGAACACCTGCATCCATTAACGCTAATGTACTTCCACAAATACTTGCTTGTGATGTAGAACCATTTGAAGATAATACTTCTGATACAACTCTCATACAATATGGAAATTCTTCTTTAGATGGTAATACTGGCACTAAAGCTTTTTCAGCAAGTGCTCCATGTCCAATTTCTCTTCTTCCTGGTCCACGTGATGTTCTTGCTTCTCCTACACTATATGGTGGAAAGTTATATTGGTGCATATATCTTTTTGTTTCTTCTTCATCTATTCCGTCTAATATTTGTTCTTCACTAATCATTCCTAAAGTTGCTACTGATAATACTTGTGTTTGTCCTCTAGTAAACATACCACTTCCATGTACACGTGGTAATAATCCTACTTCACATGATAATGGTCTTATTTCATCTAATGCTCTTCCATCAACTCTTTTATGTTCGTCAAATATTAAACTTCTAACTGTTTTCTTTTCTAATTTATAAAGAACTTCACCAATTGCTTGGCTATTTTCTGCTACAAATTCTTCTCCATGTTTTTCTGTTAAGTATTGTTTTACATCTTCTGCTAAAGCATCCATTCTACTATCTATAACTGTTTTGTCTTTATCTTGTACATCAGTTTTCATTCTATCTTTGAATTCTGCTTCAACTTCTGCATATAATTCTTCATTAACAGCAAAAGATTTATATTCAAATTTTGGTTTTCCTATTTCATCTTTCATTTTTTGAATGA
>CANCZH010000030.1 GCA_947382445.1 uncultured Clostridium sp.
CAGTATAATTCCACATTTTTTCATACCAGTCATAGCTATCCTCAGGTTCACAAACAACAATCATTTCCTGCTTTTCAAATTGGTGAATTCTATAAACACCACGTTCCTCAATACCATGAGCACCTTTTTCCTTTCTAAAACATGGAGAATAAGAAGTCATAGTATAAGGTAGAGAAGCCTTATCTAAAATTTGTCCCTTAAACTTTCCAATCATAGAATGTTCACTAGTACCAATTAAATATAAATCTTCACCCTCAATTTTATACATCATTGCATCCATTTCCTCGAAGCTCATAACACCAGTAACAACCTCAGAACGAATCATATAAGGCGGAATACAATAAGTAAAACCTTTATTAATCATAAAATCTCTAGCATAACTTAAAATTGCAGAATGAAGTCTAGCAATATTTCCAACTAAATAATAAAAACCATTACCAGCAACTCTACGAGCAGCGTCTAAATCAATACCAGATAATTTTTCCATAATATCTGTATGATATGGAATTTCATAAGATGGAACAAAAGGCTCACCATATTTTTGATTTTCAACATTTTCACTATCATCTTTTCCAACAGGAACAGACTCATGCATAATATTTGGAATTTTCATCATAATATTAGTAACTTTTTCTGAATATTCAGCCTCTAATTTTTCATTTTCATTAAGCTCATTATTTATAGCATTAACTTCAAGTTTTATTTTTTCAGCTTCATCTTTTTTTCCACCACGCATTAAACCGCCAATTTGAGTACTTAGAGAATTTCTCTTCATTCTAAGCTCATCACCTTTAAGTTTAAGTGCACGATTTTTATTATCAAGTTCGAGAACTTCGTCAACAAGTTCTAACTTATGCATTTGAAATTTCTTCTTAATATTTTCTTTAACCAATTCAGGGTTTTCTCTTAAAAATTTAATATCTATCATAAATAGTCCTCCTAAAATTTATTTACAATTATATTCATGTAAATTTTCAATTAATTCAAATCTACATTTTTGACCAGTTACATTATCAGGTCTTTCAGGAATTTCTTCCAAAAACATTTTTTCAGGTCTTGTACAAATCATACCTGAATTATCTAAATGTCTATAAACAACAATTCTTTCTCTAGTTTCCGAATCTAATCCAACACAAATAACATAATAAAATGGTCCCTTAAAATGTCTATAAACTTCTCCTTCTTTTACTTCTTTCATAACTATTTCCTCCTTTAATTTATATAAAATTTAAAATTATAGCAAACAAAAGCCCTTGGATTACATTAATCCAAGGGCGAATAATCGCGGTACCACCTTAATTTATAACTTTGAAGTACTATAACCTGTACAAAAGGTCTAACTTATTAGGTTAGAAGCTAAAGAGTAGATTCATAAAATGTTTTAATCTGTTTTCACCAAAGCCACAGACTCTCTAAATAAAACTTAGATTATTACTAATCTCTTATAATTGCTAATATGAATAAAATAAATATAACACACAAAGTTTATAATGTCAAATTTTATCTTTCATAATCAATACCATTTAAAGTAGTATCAGAATTATCAATAGAATTTAGAGCTTCAATTTCATTTAAAAGAGCAATAGCACCTGGTGTATTAATACATTTTAAAGTAGCACACAAAAATGGATTATAAGCTCTATTTTTTGCATTTGATTTTCTTATTTTTTCAGAAATTATTTTTTCAATACATTCATTAGGACTATTAATTACACCAGACTCAATAAGAGAAAGCATATTATTTCCTCTAGCAGGCTCAATATTATCTGCTATAAAAAGTATCTTATCTAAATCACTCATATATTCGTCACCTGCAACATGTGAAGAAATTGCATGAGATATAGACTTAAATCGTTTAATATCATCATCTTTGAATTCATTTTCGAAAATATAAGCACTAATTCTTCCATGTAATGCAGACAAATTATCAAAAACCTCAAAATCATATACAGGAAGCTTATGCTGAGAACAAAAAACCAACATTTCAGCCCTATTAAAACATTTACCAATATCATGTAATAATGCTGCTATAACAACATCTTCTGAATAAACATTCCAAAGTTTAGCAAGTTTTTTGCTTGTTTGAGCGACGCGAATTGAATGTTCAAATTTATCTTTATTATTTTTTTCTAAATATTTTTGCAAAATAACAAATGCATTTTTTGAAGTTAAATCTAACATGATTAAATCTCCTTTTATAAATTTTACAACTAAAAAATAAAAAAATCAACCTTATTTACATAATATATAAAAAGATTGATTCTATATGTTGGTATATTTAGAATTAAAATTCATATAATATAATAGGAGGTAAAAAAATGTACGAGTCCTATATAAAAGAAATTCCTATTATAGATATGAAAGAATCAGAAAGAGAAGAATCAATAGTAAAAAGTATATTAGAGTCGCAAAAAAAACTAGAATTAGCACATAAAAATTTTGAATATGCAAGAGGAGAATTAGTTGATTACTATGCATATCAAATAAAATCAGAACAGGCAAAAATTAACTACTTATTAAAACAGGCAAAAGATAAAAAGATATCTCTAAAATAAAAAGCTCCAGTACATAAATTGGAGCTTTTTGATTTGATTTGTTATTTGTAATTTTATTTATAAATTTTTAGTTACTCAACAGTAACAGACTTTGCTAAATTTCTAGGTTTATCAACATCTAATCCCTTTTCTTTTGAAATATAATAAGCCAAAAGTTGAAGAGGAACAATTGATAAAACAGGGGAGATAAGAGAATTTGTTTCTGGGACAGTAATCACATTATCAAAATTCTTGTCACCCAAATCTTGATTTGTAATAACTAAAGTTTTAGCACCTCTAGTAATTACTTCTTGAATGTTACTAATTGTTTTAGGTGTTAACTCTTTATCAGTCATAATAGCAATAACAGTAACATCATTTTCAATTAATGCAATAGGACCATGTTTTAATTCACCAGCAGCATATGCATCTGAATGAATATATGAGATTTCTTTTAGTTTTAAAGAAGCCTCTAAAGCAGTAGCTTGATCGATACCTCTACCTAAGAAAAACATATCCTTTTCTTTGTAAACTTTTTTTGCAAAATCCTTTATAAAATCAACATTTTCTAAAGTTTCTTCAATTTGTGATGGTAACTTTAAAATATCATTAGTTAATTCTGAAATAAGTTCTGATTTAATCTCTAAAATTTGAGCAAAATAAATTGCTAAAATAGATATTAAAACAACTTGAGAAGTATAAGCTTTAGTTGATGCAACAGCAATTTCAGGACCAGCATGAGTATAAATAGTATAATCAGCTTCTCTAGTAATAGAACTTCCTATAACATTAGAAACAGCAAGTGTTTTAGCACCTTTTGATTTTGAAAGCTTCAAAGCAGCAATAGTATCAGCAGTTTCACCAGATTGACTAATAAAAATAACTAAAGTTTTTTCATCAATCAAAGGATCTCTATATCTAAATTCAGAAGCAATATCAACTTCAGTTTGAATTTTACAAAGCTTCTCAAATATAGGCTTAACAGCAAGACCAGCATGCATAGCTGTTCCACAAGCTACAATATAAATTTTATTTAAAGACTCCAAATATTCCTTAGTTAGATTTAAAGTATCAAATGAACAAGTTCCATCTTGTAAAATATGAGAACCAATAGTTTCTCTAATAGATTTAGGTTGTTCATTAATTTCTTTTAACATAAAATCTGGATAACCATCTTTTTCAGCAGCAGAAGAATTCCAATCTATATTAACTAATTCTTTATTAATGACTTCTAAATTAGAATTATAAAATTCTGCAGAACCTTGTGATAAAACAACATATTCATTATCTTCTAAAAGATAGAAATCCTTTGTATAAGAAAGAATAGCTGGAATATCAGAACTAATATAATTTTCAGTTTCAGTTTTACCAATTACTAATGGACTATCTTTTCTTACAACAATCATTTTTTCAGGAAGAAAAGCAGAAATAATTTCTAAAGCAAAACTTCCTTTTAAATCTGAACAAGCAGAAATAACTGCTCTTAAAACTTTTTTATCATCATCCACTTTTTCTTTTGAATAATAATAATCAATTAAATTTGGAATTACTTCTGTATCTGTTTGAGAATAAAAAGTATATCCATTTTTAGATAAAAATTCTCTAAGTTCATTATAATTTTCAATAATACCATTATGTACAACAGCAAAATTTTTCTTATTATCTGTATGAGGATGAGAATTTTCAGTAGATGGCTTACCATGAGTAGCCCATCTAGTATGAGCAATACCAATAGTTCCTTGAAGAGAATCTATTCCTGAAACTTTTTCAAGTTCAGCAACTCTACCTTTATTTTTTATAACATTAATGCCATCTTTTTCTAGAGTAGCAACACCAGCCGAATCATAACCTCTATACTCTAAACGTAGAAGACCATTAATTAATATAGGTTTGGCTTTTTTAGTGCCAATATAACCTACTATACCACACATAATATACCTCCTTTATATGTAGATAGACTATATATGCAAAATTATTAAATAAAAAGCATATATATTTTAGCCTAATATTATGTATGTGAAAAAATACAATTACGTGAAAAAATTATTGTTTCACCATTACTGGTGAACTTTGAATCTTTCTAATGACAGTAACATGCCATAGAGCATCCGCCGAAAAATTCGATAAACTCTAACCTCGTTAAGCACCCAAAAATAAAGTGCTCTGGCGCTTTATTTAAAAACAATTAACCTCCTTTTTTATAATATTTTTCTATATTTATTCACATTACTCCCATATATTACTACAAAAAAAATAAAAATGCAAATTGTCCTTAAACATAAAAAAAAATCAATATATAAAGCTCATAGAAATGAAAAAAATTATAAATTTAAATTATTCTACAAGAAAAAACAAAATATTGAAAAAAAAACTTGCTTATGATAAAATGCAACTGGATGAGTAAAAATCATATAAAACACTGTAAATGATTATTTTAGTGTAAAATTAGGTTAACCCAACCAATAAAAAAGGGGGAAAAGATATGGGAAAATACATTGAAATTGCACAAAGAAAAATCGGAAGAGATTATGACCCAGTGATAATAGCAGAAATTGGAATAAATCACGAAGGAAGCTTAGAGATTGCAAAAGAAATGGTAGATGCAGCATATAAATCTGGAATAGAAATTATAAAACATCAAACCCATATACCAGAAGAAGAATTAAGTCCGTTAGCAAAAGAAATGAAAATGACTAACATCCAAGATACAAACTTATATGATTCATTACAAAAAATATGCTTAACAGAAACAGAAGAAAGAGAATTAAAAAGGTATGTAGAAGAAAAAGGAATGATATTTATTTCAGCACCGTTCTCTTTTGAAGCAGTTGAAAGACTGGAAAGAATGGATATAAAAGCATATAAAATAAGCTCATCACAAATGAATAATTATCCACTTGTTGAATATATTGCAAGCACAAGAAAGCCAATAATAATGTCAACAGGAATGAATGGAATGGAGGAAGTTAAAAAAGCTGTTGAAATAATAAAGAGATATCATGATAATTTTGCACTTTTACATTGTACAAACCTTTATCCTACACCAGCAGACAAAATAAGGCTAAATGCACTTAAAGAAATAGAAGAAGCATTTCCAGAAATAGTTATTGGATTATCAGACCATTCATTAAATAATCATTCATCATATGCTGCTTTAGCATTAGGAGCGTCAATAATTGAAAGACATTTTACAGATAGAAAAGATAGAAATGGAAAAGATATAGCCTGGTCAATGACACCAGAAGAAGCAAAAGAGCTAATAAGTTATAGCAAAGATATAAGAAAAATGAAAAAAGGCAAAAAACAAGCCTTAAAAGAAGAAAAAGAAATAATAGAAATTACTTTTAAAACAGTAGTTACAAAAAGACCAATAAGAAAAGGTTCAACAATAACAAGAGATGATTTAACAACAAAAGGACCAAATAAATCAGGAATACCTGCAAAGGAATTATACAAAGTAGTTTGGAAAAAAGCTATAAGAGATATAGAAGAAAATCATCATATGCAATGGGAAGATATATGCTAAGGGGATGAGATAACTCATACCCTTTTTGTGTCAATAAGGGGGAATAAATATGAAAATAAAAACATTAATAAAAGAAGAACAATTACAAGAAAGAATTGCAAGTTTAGGAAAACAAATAACAGAAGATTATCAAAATAAAGAAATAATATTAGTTTGCATATTAAGAGGAGCAGTATATTTTGCAGTAGATCTTTCAAAACAAATAAAAAGCAATAATCTTATAATGGAGTTTATGCAAGTATCAAGTTATGGCAATAATAAAGAAACAACAGGAGAAATAAAAATAAAAAAAGATTTAGATGCAGATATAAAAGGAAAAAATGTACTAATAGTTGAAGATATAATAGACTCAGGATTAACAATGAGTTTGCTTAAAAAATATTTATTAAGCAAAGAGCCAGAAAGTTTAAAAATATGCACATTAATAGATAAAAAAGAAAGAAGAAAAGTAGAAATAGAAGCAGATTATGTAGGATTTGAAATTCCAAATAAGTTTATTTTAGGATATGGATTAGATTATGAAGAGTATTACAGAAATCTACCATACATAGGTTACAGTGAGGAAGAAAATGTTTGATATTGAAGCGGAAATAAAAAAACTACCAGCCAAACCTGGCGTATATATAATGAGAAATAAAGATGATAAAATTATATATGTAGGAAAAGCTATTTCTCTAAAAAACAGAGTAACACAATACTTTAGAAAAACTAATAAAACACAAAGAATAAAAAACATGGTTTCATTAATAGACCACTTTGAATATATAGTTACAGATAATGAAGCAGAAGCTCTAATATTAGAATGTAATTTAATAAAAGAAAATAGACCAAAATTTAACGTATTGTTAAAAGATGATAAAACATATCCATATATAAGAATTGGACTAAAAGAAGAATATCCAAGTATATATATTACAAGAAAAATTCTAAACGATGGAGCAAAATATTTTGGACCATATGCAAATCCAGGTGCAGCAAAAGAAATGCTAAATTTTATAAAAGAGAAATTTCAGATAAGACAATGTAAAACATTCAAATCACAAGAGAGAGCATGCTTAAACTACCACATAAAAAAATGTTTAGCACCATGTATGAAATATGTTTCAAGAGAAGAATATATGAAACAAATAAATCAAATAATGTTACTTTTAGATGGAAAAACACAGAAAATAATGAAAGAGCTTGAAGAAGAAATGAAACAAGCATCTAAAGAATTAGAATTTGAAAAAGCCGCTAGTTTACGTGATAGAATGCAATCAATAGAAAGAATATCAGCTAAACAAAAAGTATCAAATATTTCTGAAAATGATATAGATGTAATTGGATTATACAAAAATGAATTATCAGTATGTATAGAGGTGTTTTTTGTACGTGGAAGCAAAATGATAGATAGACAACATTATTTCTTTGATGGGCTAAAAGATATGGAGGAAAAAGAAATATTATCAGGCTTTATAAAACAATTTTATATGGGCCGATTGGAACTTCCAAACAAAATAATGCTACAAGAAGAAATTGAAGATAAAGAAATTATTGAAGAATGGTTATCTAAGCAAGCAGAAAGAAAAGTAGAAATAAAAACACCACAAAAAGGTGAAAAACTAAGATTTGTTGAAATGGCACAAAAAAATGCTGAAATTACACTAGAAAATAAATCAAAAGATAAATTTGAAATATTAAAAGAATTAAAAGAGGTTTTAAATTTAGAAAAATTACCATATAAAATTGAAAGCTTTGATATTTCTAATATTTCAGGAACCAATATAGTTGCTGGTATGTGTGTAGCACAAGGTGGAATTATAAAAAGAAATATGTCAAGAAGATTTAAAATAAAAAATGTATTTGGACAAGATGACCCAAAATGCACAGAAGAAGTTGTTACAAGAAGAATAAAACATTCAATAGATAATCCTAAAGGCGGATTTGGTGATTTACCAGATTTAATATTAGCAGATGGTGGAATAACTCAAATAAAAGCAATAAAAAGAGCTTTAGCTGTATATGAATTGGAAAATAAAATACCAGTCTATGGAATGGTAAAAGATGATAAACATTCAACAAGGGCATTAATTGACGAAAATAGAAAGGAATTTGAAATATCAGAAAACTTATTTTTCTTTATTACAAATTTACAAAATGAAGTACACAATACTGCAATAGAATATCATAGAAAACTAAGAGAAAAAGAAATGACAAAATCAGAATTGGATGAAATAGATGGAATCGGAGAAAACAAAAGACAAGCATTGCTAAAACATTTTGGAACAATAGAAAAAATAAAAAATGCTTCCATTGAAGAACTAATGGAAGTAAAAGGTATAAATAAGGAAATAGCACAAAGAATAAAAGACAAATAGATTTGACTTGTTTACATAAAAATGATATAATAAAACTATCAATTGGTTGAAGCACAAATAATATAGGAGGTTTGGTTATGATGAGACAATATGATTTTAGTACAGGTATAGGACGGAAAATCACAGAGACTGTAAAATTTGTGTTTACCGCGATTCTTATAGCGGTAATAATGGTAACAGTGACTCAAATTAAAGCAATTGCAATACTTATATGGGAATACTGGACCATGGTGGATAAGGGATACATGTGGACAGTGAATATTGTTTTGACAATAGCACTAATCAAAATAATATTCAGAAAAAAGAAAGGAGTAATGGCTTTTGCTGTAAAATGTGCAGTCGCTTTTGTTTTTACTATTTTGTTGGAGTTAGTTATATGGCACAGAAAAGATATTTGGGATATAATTTCACCTCAGATAACTTGGAACAGATTAATACTTGCAGGTGCAGGTATATTTGCTGCAACAATTGCTTTCATACTTCACATTAAAGATATAGATTACGATGGTGATGAAGATGAAGAAATAAAAGCAGAAAAAAAGGAAAAGATCCAAGTAGCAGAAAACGATTATGACAGTGCGGAATAAAAGAACAATAGCTTCAACATTGAGAAAAAAAGGGGTTTGATGCAAATGTGCGTCAAACTACCTTTTATTTTTATGAAAAAACAGCTATTATGTTGAAAAAAACAGATGATATGTGATAAAATAAACAAACAAAGTAGTCATAATAACCCCTTTAATGAATATATTTATATAAATAGAAAGGGGAAAATACAAATGACTAAAAATAAATTTTTAAAATATGCAATGATATTAACAGGAGTTTTAATGACAGTAAATATAGTGCTTATATATAATTTTTATAAAATAATAGTAATGTTATAAAAAGGAAGAAAGAATGGAAATAATAGTTGGAAAATTAGCAGGATTTTGTTTTGGAGTAAACAATGCAGTAACTAAAACAGAAGAATTACTAAAAAAAGAAAATAATATATATTGTTTAGGGGAATTAGTACATAATAAACAAATAATTGAGAATTTAGAAAGACAAGGATTAACAACAATAGAAAATATTAATGAAGCACCAAAAGGTTCTAAAATAATTATAAGGGCACATGGAGCAGAGCCAAAAATATATGTACAAGCACAAGAAAATGGAAACAAAATATATGATTATACATGTCCTAAAGTAATAAAAACACATGAAGATGTAGAAGAAAATAAAGAAGAAAGATATATATTTATTGTTGGAGTAAAGAATCATCCAGAAATAATTGCAACTAAGGGATTTAGTGGAGATAATTCATATGTAATTGAAACAATTGAAGACATTCAAGAAGCAATTATAAAATTTAAAGAAAGTAATTTGAAAAAAATATACATAATATCACAAACAACATTCTCATTAAAGAAATTTAATGAATATGTAGAAAAAATATCAGAAGAATTAAAAGAATATGATATAAAAATCAATAATAGTATTTGTGCATCAACCAAAACTAGGCAAGAAGAAGCGGAAGAAATATCAAAACAAGTAGATTACATGATAATAATTGGAGGGGAAAACAGTTCAAATACTAAAAAACTATATGAAATAGCAAATCAAAATACCAAAAGTATACATATTCAAACAAAAGAGCAATTAAACATTGATGAAATTAAAAAATATAAAAAAGTTGGAGTAACAGCTGGTTCATCAACACCAAAAGAAAAAGTAGAAGAAATAGTAAATATTTTAAAGGGGATAAAATAACATGAACATAGCAAATGAATGGAAAGACTATGAAATACTAGATATGGCCAATGGTGAGAAGCTAGAAAGATGGGGAAATATATTATTAATAAGACCAGACCCACAAATTATTTGGAAAGACAAAAGCTTTCCAGAAAAATGGAAAACAGCAAATGCAAGATATAATAGAAGCAATACTGGCGGAGGAGCATGGGAATATAAAAAAAGATTACCAGAAAGTTGGCAAGTAAAATATAAAAACTTAACATTTAATATAAAACCAATGGGATTTAAACATACAGGACTATTCCCAGAGCAAGCAGTAAATTGGGACTGGATGATTTCAAAAATAAAAAATAGTAATAGACCAATAAAAGTATTGAACTTATTTGCATATACAGGAGGAGCAACAGTTGCATGCCTTAGTGCAGGAGCATCAGTTTGCCATGTAGATTCATCAAAAGGAATGACTGCCTGGGCAAAAGAAAATGTAGAAAGTTCTGGATTAAGAGAAAGACCAGTAAGATTTATAATTGATGATGTTATAAAATTTGTTCAGAGAGAAATAAGAAGAGGAAATACATATGATGCAATAATAATGGACCCACCATCATATGGAAGAGGAAAAAATGGAGAAGTATGGCAATTTGAAAATAATATCTCCGAATTAGTAGAACTTTGTATGCAAGTATTAAGTGATAATCCATTATTTTTCTTAATAAACTCATATACAACAGGAATATCATCAAAAGTATTAGAAAATCTTTTACAACTAAATATGAAGAAATATAATGGAACAATTTCATCAGGAGAAATTGGATTACCAATGTCAAATTCAAAGTTGGTATTACCATGTGGAATTTATGGAAGATGGGAAAAAGAACAAATCGGAAAGCCATTAAATTAGCATAATTTTTACTTTTTTCTTTGGCTTTCCGTTAATTTGTGTACATTGTTTTTTTATATATTAGGACTTCCCTAATATATAAAAAAATAGCAGAGCTACTGCCAAGAGGCAGTGACTCTGTTATTTTTTGCTTAATCTTCCGCAGTAATCCAGTCAAGGGCAAAACCAAGGCAAGTGTCAAGCTCTGCTACATTATGCGCATGCCCCACTACAAAATCCAAATCTAACAAAAGTTCTCTATTTTTTTCCATATCAGAGTTGTGCCGATTTTCAATTTCATAAAGTGACATTGGACGAATGCTGTTTTTAAAGCCAGCTGCGTACTCCGATAGCTTAGGAAACATGTATGCGTTGAGATTATTCATGTAATCCTCTTCATCAGAAAACACAATAAGAGGCTTCTTCAACTTTTGTTTAAGCATCTGATACAAGAATTTTGCGCCAGCCTTGTTAGATGGCAAGTTCCTCTCACCGATCATAGGTCTGCAATCATAGAAGAACAGATCGAGAATAATTAAATCAATTTCTTCTATATTGCCTCTCCGAATAAACTTAAATGCCTCCTGAAAGTTGTTGAAGTGCACATAGTCTGAAATTCCATGTGCGTTTAAGACAGAAAGAGCTTCTTCTAATTTGCTATCTCTGTCCTCAATTATTAGTGCCTTAAGTTGTTTTTTCATAGTGATATTAATCTCCTTTCTCTATGAAGTTGTTATTGCCTTGCAGTCTTTGCTCTACTCTTCTGCATTTATACTGTCAAGAAACTGGTTAATGAAGAAGTCAAGTTCGTACTCGTTATGAGCGTGACCGATGATAAAGTTAAGGTTTAAGAGTTTTTTTTCAATTTTCTTTTTCTCATACTCATATTGTTCCTTAGTTTGCCGAGTCGATAATCCAAGTGGATTACTTTCTTCAAAGTTGTGGTAATAGGCTAAAAAAGAAGATGGAAGAGGATAGTCTTTGAAAATTGACATATAATCTTTTTCGGAAGAATAAACTATTACAGGAGTTTTTGCTTTTTTTTCTAGCAATTCCCATAAAAACATAGCTCCAGCATCTGTAGTTGGTAAATCCCTCCAAGTACGTTTACGTTTTGATAACAAGTAGAAGTTCAAATCTAAAATGATTAACTGAAATTCTTTAATGCGTTTTTCAAAAAGAATAGAGCTAATTGGTTCAACGCAATTATCAAAATGCTTGTAGTCATAAATACCATGTTTGCCTAAAACTTCTATGGCATTTTCTAACTTGTACTTATTGTCCTCTAAAATTAATACGTTCATAGTGATATTAATCTCCTTTCTCTATGAAACCATGATTGATATTACGTAAACTATTATATAACAAAAATACATATATATCAACTCTTATGTATAGTTTGAAATCAATAAATTATAAAACTAGAAAAAAATAAAAATATATGCTAAAATAAAAAACGAAAATTAATAAAGATAGGAAAAATAATGGAAGAGTTAAAAATTATATATGAAGACAATCATATAATTGTAGTAGAAAAGCCAGTAAACATACCATCACAAGGAGATAAGACTGGTGATATTGATATGCTTACAATAATAAAAGAATATTTAATAAAGAAATATAATAAACCAGGAGATGCGTACTTAGGACTAGTTCATAGATTAGATAGACCAACAGGAGGAGTAATGGTATTTGCCAAGACATCAAAAGCAGCATCAAGACTAAGTGAACAAATAAGAAATAAAGAATTTGAAAAAGAATATTTAGTAATAGTAGATGGAAAATTTGAAGAAACATCAGGTACATATGAAGATTATTTATTAAAAAATGAAAAAAATAATATGAGCAAAGTAGTAGATTCAAAAAATAAAAATGCTAAAATAGCAAAATTGGATTATGAAGTAGTAAAATATAATGAAGAGACAAATTTGTCACTAGTAAAAGTGAAATTATATACAGGACGCCACCACCAAATAAGAGTACAATTTTCAAATAGAAATCATAGTGTTTATGGAGACCAGAAATATGGAACAAGAGGAAAAGGAAAACAGCTTTGCTTATGGGCATATAAATTATCATTTGCACATCCAATAACAAAAGAGAAATTAACTTTTGAAACTTATCCAAAATCAGAGGGAAGCTGGATAATATTAAATTAAAAAGAAGTATTATATGTTTTGATATTATGTATAAAAGTACTAAAAATATTATTTTATATTCCTTGCGGGGGCGCATTTTGTGGCGTGGGGCGTGTTTGTCCAACTTCTCATAAAGACGTATTCACAAAATGCTTGCCCAAACTACGCGTCATTATAAAATAATATTTTTAGTACTTTTTAGCATATTTTCTACCTATACATAATAAATCTTTTTAATTTAGCTAATTTTAATAATAAATTTTAAGTTGATGTCTAAATAAGTTGTTATTAACAGAAGTATTAAGCAAAATATTATCATAATGTTTTAAAATTTTTTTAACTTTCCACAAACCAATACCACTATTTTTAGGCTTAGTAGAAAAATCCTTATCAAAAATTCTAGAAGTATCAATAGTAGTATCTTGACAAGAATTTTCAACAACAATAGAAGCAAAATTATTATTAATGTCCTTAGTAAGAACAATATTAATAAACTTTTGAGAAGCCTTAGAGGCAGCTTCAATACTATTATCTAAAAAGATACCAAGAACACGAGTAAACTCATAAATATCCATATTCAAAGTAGTTAAATCCAATAAAACATCAATATTAAATTCAATGTTCAAATCCTTAGCTTTATAATATTTTTCAGTAATAAGGGAAAGAACAGGAGGACTATTAAGTACATCTTTACTTAAAGCTGAACACTTTTGCAATTCAGAACATTCTTTAAAAATGCTAGAATAATATGTTTTCAATCCCTCCAAATCATCAGTATATAAATACCCACCAATAGATTGCATTATATTAGAAAAATCATGTTTAAATTCACGTATAGAATCGTAAGAATGAGAAAGTGAATCATAAGATTTTCTTTCAGAATCAATTACATATTCAGCTTTTAATAAAGCAAAATTTTTAAAACCTAATATAATCAATAAAAATATGTTTATTAAAATAAGAATAATCAAAATAAAAACCTCCACCCATTATTAATGTTAACATGATATTTAATATAAATTAATTAAAGTGCGAAGTCAAGGGAATTTTGCAAGAAAATGTAAATTTTTTCGGAAATGAATAAAAATTCCAAATAAAGCATAAATATTATAAATAAAATATGGAGGTGAAAATGAAAAATAAAATAATATTTACAGCAATAGTAATTTTTACAGTATTAGCATACTGTATATCAGGAGCATCACAAGTAAAGGCAAATGACATAAATAAAAAGATAGGTTGGGGAATTAAAAGAAACGATAATCATGAACAACCAGATTTAGGGAAGGAAAACCAGGAATTAATTAATAAATATAATGGCATAGCAATGGGAAATAAAAATGATAAATGCATATACTTAACATTTGACTTAGGTTTTGAAGCAGGATATACAGAAAAAATATTAGATGTATTAAAAGAAAATGATGTAAAAGCATGTTTCTTCATAACAGCACATTACATAAATACAGCATCAGATTTAGTAAAAAGAATGATTGAAGAAGGTCATGATGTAGGTAATCATTTTTAAATGATAAGGATGACCTAAAAAGTAACTAGTGAAAATTATATAATAACCAATTTATAATATAGAGATGAATTGCAAAAAACAATTCATTTATTTTTTTACTAAAATAAATTATTAGCTATAAAATTTTTAGAGAAAATAATGTATAAAATAGACATAAAATGAATGTCAAATAGTAAGATATTTTAGAAATTGACTATAAAATTTAATAATGTTATAATTATAATAAATTATTTAGTTAGGAGTGAGTTAAATGAAAATTGATATTGATGATTTAAAAGTTGGAACTATACTTGAAAAAAACATTGAAAGGCAAGATGGAACCCTTATATTAAATAAAGGAACGTTACTAACACAAGGAATTATAGAACGTTTAAAAAAAATGAATGGCATTAGATGTTCAGAAAGTGAATTATTAGAAATTGAAGAAGTAGATGAAACAGTAGAATTAGAATTAAGAGATGATACAGAAAATGCTTTAAAAGAATTTTTAGATAATCCAAGTGTTTCTAATATGGAAAAAATAGAAGAAAATACTAAAAAAATAGTTGAGGCAATTGAGAACAGTGAAGATCCTCAATATGATTTAGAAATGTATTTACAAAAAGTAAATGATATATCTTGTCATTCTGTTAGAGTTGCATGTTTTTCGATTTTATTGGCAAAAATGTATAATGATAGTTTAAAAATTATAGGTGGAAACCGATTAATAGATTTAAATGATATTGCACTTGCTGCTGTTTTACAAGATATTGGAAAAATATATAAAGAAGATAATGAAAAACTTGAAAGACTTGAAAAAGTACCAAATATAGATGTAATAGAAAAAATTTGTCCTGGAATAAAAGATTTACCACTTGATAAATATGATGAAAATTATTCTAGTGTATATTCATATTGTGTGGTAGGAGGTATGGAAAATGTTAATAGTGCAACAAAACTAATGCTATTATTTTCAGGGGAACCAGAGAATGGAGATGGTTGTTTAAAAGTTCCAACTCAAGTTACTAAAAAAAGAAATGATTTTATATATGGAGCAAAAATTATACGTGTATGCAATGTATATGATAATGCAATGCAACAAGCGATTAACAATAATAATTCTTTAGAGGAAGTAGTATCAGAGCTTGGATATGATGCAAGAAATGGTATTATTAATGACGAAATACAAAATTTATTAATTAATAAAGTAAAACTATATCCTGTAAAAACTAGAGTCAGATTATCTAATGGAGAGATTGCAGTTGTAAAGCAGAGTCGTGTAGGGCAACAAGATTCATATAAACCAGTTGTTTGTACACGTCCATATCCTGGAAGAATGATAGATTTGAAAGAAACTACCAATATAACTATACAATCTATAGTTAGCAAAGAGTTATTTAAAAAATTAGTTAAACAGCAAATTGAAGATATGAAATATAGTGCTAAATCAGGTAAAAAAGCAGAAGGAATTGAAATTTA
Organism: uncultured Clostridium sp.; assembly: GCA_947382445.1. The sequence continues at coordinate 16,162 of CANCZH010000030.1, forward strand.
ATATAATACTTTTAGAAAAGATTAATAAAATAAGATAACAGAGGACAAGTCTATATAAAGACTTGTCCTCTGTTGATAAAAAACGTTTAAACTATTTTATAATATTTATTCATAAAATTGGACATTCTTAAATACCTTTTAATATAAAAGTTAGGAGGGAATTATGGAAGAAATGAATAATGAGGAAAACAATATAAAAAAAATATATGGAAAAGAAGATTTAAAAGAAATATTAACTAATTTATTAGAAAAAATGTTTGTTGAAAATATGAAAGATATAGAAAACTAAAAATATTAAAGACTTATTTTATTAAAATATTTATTCTAGGAGGAGAGATGTTAAGAATAAGTAATTACAAAGTAGCAAAATATATGCGTTTATCACGTGATGATGGAGATGATAGAGAAAGTGAAAGTATAGAAAATCAAAGAGATATATTAAATAACTACATAGATAAACACCAAGAATTAGAATCAGTAGAAGAATATATTGATGATGGATATACAGGAACAAACTTTAATCGTCCTGGATTTAAGCAAATGATACAAGATATAGAAAAGGGAAAAATAAATTGTATTATTACAAAAGACTTATCAAGATTTGGAAGAGATCATATAGATACAGGATACTATTTAGAAAGATATTTACCAACAAATCATATTAGATATATAGCAATAGGTGATAATGTTGATACAATAAATCCAGATGGACTTCAATTTTTGACTTTTAAATTAAGTTTTAATGACTATTATGCACAAGATATATCAAATAAAATTAAAAGTGTAAAAAATAGAAAAATAGAAAAAGGAGAATTTCAAGGAGGAATAGCACCATATGGCTATAAAAAGGACAATAATTTAAAAAATCATTTAATAATAGATGAATATGCTGCACAAATAGTTAGAGAGATATTTGATATGTATTTATATAAAGGAATGTCAACAATAAAAATCGCTCAAAATTTAAATGAAAGAAATATTGATGCACCAGCAATATATTTAAAAATGCCTGTATATATGAATAGAAAAAGTAAAAACCCAGAAGGTTATATATGGCATAGCGAACAGATTTCTTCAATATTGAAGAATGAAGTATACATAGGAAATGTAGTAGGAAGAAAATTTGAAAAAGTAAGCCATAAAATTGAAAAAGTGAGAGCTACACATAAAAATGAATATATTATTGTAAAGAATATGCATACACTTATAATAGATAAATTAACTTGGAAAAAAACACAAAATAAAATAAATAAACATAGAAATTCATTAACCATACGTTATGAAGTACCATTAAAAGAGTTTGTATTTTGTGCAGAATGTGGAGGAAAAGCAACATATAAAGTAAGAAGAAATGAAAGAAAAGATGGTAGTGTTTGGGAACAAAGAACATTTATGTGTTCAAATAAAAATAGAAATAAAAATTGTAAGTGTAAACCAATAACAGAAGAATTAATAGAAAATAAGATTAAAAAAGTAATTAGAGAAGAAATATCAAAAATAAATTATACAGAAAATGAAATATTAAGTATATACAAGAAAGCTGAAAAAAAAATAAAAAATAAAACTAATATATTGAAAGAAGAAGAAGAAAGTATACAAAATAAAATTAATGAAAAAGAACGAGCTATACAAGAAGTTTACCAAGATAAAATAAACAAGATTATAACAAGAGAAGATTTTGAAATGATTTATAACAAATTAAAAAATGAAAAAAAAGAAATGGTAGCTCAAATAACAAGTATACAAAAAGAAATAATTAAATTAGAAAAAGATTATATAGAAAATATAGAAAATAAATATATAGAAATGATTAAATTAGCAAAAGATCTGCTACGAGTAAGAAATCCCAGTAAAGAATTATATTCAAAACTAATAAGAAAAATTGAATTTGATAGTAATAAAAATATTAAAATTGTACTAAGTTTTGAAAATAAAAAATATGAGAATGCGATATAAATTATAATAATAACAAAATAATAGGAAAAAATATGAATATCAATTAAAAGACGTTGAGGGAAGACAATGATTGATTTTACAATTCAATAGAAAAACTTAACAATTATAAAGGTTCAGAAAAAAAGAAAACTTTAATATATAATAATAAATATTTGACAAAGTTTCCAGATCCAGTTAGAGAAAAAAATAAAAATATATCCTATATTAATATGCCTTTTCAGAATATATTGGAAGTTATAGAAGACAAAATGATTCTTTAAAGGCATTTAAAGAAATGCAAGCAAAGGCACTTGAAGAAGGAATTGTTTTAGAAATAGTTTCAGGTTATCGTTCTTATGAATTGCAAAAAGATATATACTTAAAAAATGTTAAACTTTATGGTAAAGAAGCAAATACATTTTCAGCTAAACCACGGAGAATCTGAACATCAGACGGGATTAGCTTTCGATATAAATAGTACAAATGACAATTTTAAAAATACAAATGAAGGAAAGTGGCTAAATAAAAAATGTTACGAGTATGGATTTATTATAAGATATCCACAAAATAAAGAATATATAACAGGATATATATTTGAACCATGGCATATAAGATATGTAGGTAAAAAGATAGCCTTGGAAATAAAAAAGAATGAAATGTGTTTAGAAGAATATTTAGAAACAAAAAATAATTAATTTTATTTCTAAATTTAATTTAATGTTAAAAAAGATGAGAAGATAAAATTTCTAAATATTAGATACACAAATTAAGATAAATAGAATAGATAAATAAAAAAACAAAGAGATATATGCCACAAATATTAGACAAAGAATCTAACATTTGGAGGTGTATTTTTTATGAATAAATTTTTTAATTTTATCCAATTTTCATATTTTAAATTCATTCTAATAGTAGTGTAATAACTTTAAATTTTTATTCATAAAATTAAACAAAACTTATAAGGAGATAAACCATTATGAAAAAAATATATATAAATATTCACATAGAATATGGAAATGCCAATTTAAAACAAATTTTATTAGAGCTATTAAAAGAAGAATACATAAACTATATAACTATGAACGAAAAATAAATGCTTATTTATGCTTACAAATTATAGAGGGTTATAATTTGATTAACGTTAAATAAGCTATTTACTCTCGAAAGGGTGTGATTGGAATTAACAAAGTGAATAGTTATAGAAAAATAAGAGTTGCAAAATACATACGTTTATCTCGTGAAGATGGAGATGACAGAGAAAGTGAAAGTGTAGAAAATCAAAGGGATATTATAGATAATTACATACTAGGAAACGAAGAATTAATTGAAGCAGGAGAATATGTTGATGATGGCTATACGGGTACGAATTTTAATAGACCTGGATTTCAAAAAATGCTAAAAGATATAGAAGAGAAAAAAATAGACTGTATTATAACAAAAGACCTATCAAGATTTGGAAGAGACCATATAGATACGGGTTACTACTTAGAAAGGTATTTGCCAGCAAAGGCTATTAGATACATAGCAATTCGGAGATAATGTAGATACCCTAAAAACAGATGGATTACAATTTCTAACATTTAAGTTAAGTTTTAATGACTATTATGCACAAGATATATCAAACAAAATAAAAAGTGTAAAACAAAGAAAAATAGAAAAAGGAGAATATCAAGCAGGAATACCACCATATGGTTATAAAAAAGATTTAGAAATAAAAAATCATTTAGTGCCTGATGAATACAGTTCTGAAATTGTAAAAGAAATATTTAATATGTATGTGAATAAAGGAATGTCAACAATAAAAATAGCAGACGAATTAAATAAAAGAGAAATTCAACCACCAGCAGTATATTTAAAAATACCTACATATATGAAAAAACAAAGTGTAAATCCTAATGGAAAATATGTATGGTTAAGAGCACAAATTGGAAAAATTTTAAGAAATGAAGTTTATCTTCGGAAGTGTTGTTGGAAGAAAGTTTCAAAAAGTAAGCCATAAAATAGCAAAAGTAAGATGTACGAAAAAAGAAGAGCATATAGTTTTAGAAAATATGCATGAACCAATAATTGATATAGAAACTTGGAATAAAGCACAAGAAAAATTAAATGGGTATACAAAAGTGAGAGATAGAAAATATGACCATACGTTAAAAGGTTTAGTATATTGCATGGAATGTAGAAATAAGGCAACTTTAAGATGTAGGGAAGAAAAAAGAAAAAATGGAACTACTTGGAGAGCCACCTATTTTATTTGTTCTAAAAGAAATAATTATAGTGGATTATGTGATTGTAAGCAAA
>CANCZH010000031.1 GCA_947382445.1 uncultured Clostridium sp.
CCTATTTTTATTTTATATCTATTTGTGTCATATCTATTTTAAACCTATAATATTATTTTTTAAAATAAAACAGCCATACACTTTTTTCTAATGTCATACAATATAAAAATAGTAAGATTTTTTTCTTACTATTTTCGGCTTTTTACTTTTTAACATTCTTTTTAATTTCTTAATATTTTTATCTTTTGTGCTTTTGTACTCTTTTCACCTCCAATATATTATTTTTTTGATTTGTAATTTGTCTTTTTTTGATTTTAGTAGTTATATTATTAATACAATTTAATATTAAAAAAAGTTTCTATAACTAATAAAATTTTTCTTTATATATATTAGACGCTTAAAGTTTCATTTTTGTTTCATTAAATATAATCTTTTATAATATCATATAATTTTGATGTTGGTAGTCCAACTACACTATTATAGTCTCCTTCTATTTTTTCTACAAATACACAAAATTCATTTTGTATTCCATATGCTCCTGCTTTATCCATTGCTTTTCCTGTTTTTATCCATTTTTCTATTTCTTTATCTGTTATATTTTTTAAATGGACCTTAACAGTATCAAAAGTTTTATGTTCTATTATTTTACCATTTTGCTTTATTATTACTGCTAATCCTGTATAGATTATATGTGTTTTATCTCCTGATATAAGCTGTTTTATCATTTCTTTTGCATGATTTTTATCATGTGGTTTCCCATATATTTTTCCGTCTTTTGTTACAATTGTATCTGAGCCTATAATAATTCTATCTCCATCAGTTTTTTCATATATGTCTTTTGCTTTTATATATGCTAGATGTTTTGCTTGTTCTTCTAAATTTAGTTTCTCGTCTATTGTTTCTTCTACTCCACTTGGCATAATTTCAAAGTTTTTTGTAATTAGTTCTAATAATTCTTTTCTTCTTGGTGAGGCTGATGCTAATATAATTCTCATTTTATTCTCCTTGTTCATAATATTCTTCTATTTTTTTATCTAGTTCTTTATCTGATAATCTTAGCAAGTTATTATAATTATTTGGATTTTTTAAAATTTCTAATACTGTATATTTTCCATAAGTTTCAGCTATGTATCTAGCAATAAAATAACTATCATCAAAATTAAAATAATCTTCGTTTTTAAATTTTGATATAGATGGTTTACTATATGTTTTAGTTTCAGTATTTAATCCTGTTATATATGTTGTTATGTCAAACCAATTTGGTACTTTTTTAAATGAGTTGTGTAATATAATATCAGCTACTGATTTACTTAGTATTTTTAGTATTGAGTCATAATTGTGTACTTTTCCAGGATTTAGTGGTGATAATATTCTTATAGTATTTTTGTCATTTTCCTCACAACATACACACCAGTCTTCCTTCTTTTCTCCAAATGTTTCCATATGAAGTTTTTCTATATCATTATACACATATATTTTAATTTCTTTTTCATAGTCTAATATATCAAAATAATCTATTGCAGTATCATATCCATATAAGACTGCTTTTCTTATATCTGCTATTACTTCTTTATCTTCTGGCTTATAGTATAATTTAATATTTTTCACTTTTTCCTCCCTTTTTAGCTATTATTATATTATCTTTAAGAGTTTTTTTACAAGTATTTATATAAAATTTTGTTTATTTATTATTTTTTATGTTATAATTTGCTTTAGATTTTTTTGTGAGGAATTGATATATGAGTAAATTAGATGAATTTTTAGAATTAGGTAAAAAAGAAGAACCTGAAAATGCCAAAAATCCTCTTTCAAAAGAAATGAGAGAATGGATTATTTGTGTTTTTATTGCTGTAGTTTTAGCTCTGTTTTTTAGATATTTCATTGGTACACCTACTAAAGTACAAAGCATTTCTATGAATCCAACATTAATAGAAAATGATACTTTGATATTAAATAGACTTACTAAGACTTTTAAGAAGATGCCTAAACGTGGTGATATTATAACTTTTGAAGCTCCAAGTGTTGAGCAAATTGAATTTGATGATGTGGATTTTTCTAATCCTGTTGCAATATATAATAATGAACCTAAAACTTTTATTGGTAAGTTTTTTTATTATGGTTTAGATGCTGGTAAAAAAAGTTATATAAAAAGAGTTATTGCTTTGCCTGGTGAACATTTAGAAATAAAAAATGATAGGGTTTATATTAATGGTAATTTGCTTGACGAGCCATATTTAGATTCTTCTGTTCAAACTACTCCTAATAATGGTGCTTTTTTTGATTTTGTCGTGCCTGATAATTGTGTATTTGCTATGGGAGATAATAGACCTAATAGTAAAGATTGTAGGATGTTTGGATGTATTCCTCTTGATAGGATTGAAGGAATGGTTTTATTTAGATTATTTCCTCTAAACAAATTTGGAAATATTAATTAATGTATAATAAATTTTTTTAAAATTATTTGCAAACAATTCAAGTTATATATTTTTTGCTCCTTGCTGTCGCACTCTCCATTTTTTAAGTTTTATGGATGAGTGCGACAATCGCACTCGTTTGATCGCTACGCGTCGCATAAAAGCTATATAACTTGAATTGTTTGCATTTAAAATTATATAATCTAACCTTCTTTAATTATTTGTTTACTACCAATATATGTTGCTATAAAATATGCTCCATATATTGCTCCCATTATAAGCACTGTTGCTATTATTGATGGTAATAATTCTTTTGCATCTGCTAATCCTTCTAGTAATGTTAATGCAAATTTTATTCCAAATATTGAATGCATTATTGCTAATACAAGTGGCATTAAGAAAAATATACCTATTTGCCAGAACAACGCTTTATTTATCATTTTTTCATCACAACCAATTTTTCTTAGTATGGTGTATCTCTGTTTATTGTCTGAACTTTCTGTTAATTGTTTTAATGCTAAAATTGCACTACTTGCAATTAAGAAGATTACTCCTAAGTAAATTGCTATAAATGTTACTATTGTTGCTAAACCTACACTTGCTTCCATTATTGATATTTTAGTTTGTCCATCTATTTCTAATCCATTATTTGATAGATTTTGAATAAGTCCTGAATCTGTACTTGAAAATATTTTTTCTATTTCTTGTACTTCATCTTCTGTATCTGCATTATAGTTTGCAACTAATAACATTTTTTCTTTCATATCTTCTGTTAATTTACATCTATCTGGAACAAGGATTATTCCTGTATTTATATGGCTTCCTGCCATCTCAACGTATCCTTCTTGACATTCTTTATATTTTGATTTATATGTTTTTCCTGCAATCTCTAAAGTATTTCCATTTTGTAGTATTGGGTCTCTAACTGATTTCATGCTTTTGTAATCACAAATTACAATATATTCATCATCATTTAGAGTATATTGTGGTATTCCATATAATTTAGCAACTTTATTATAATCTGATATCTTTACTATTTCTTCTGGTGTATCATATTGTAACATTGAGAATTGTTTTTTTACTTCTTCTAAATTTTCTCTGAAGAAATCTCCCCAAGTTAAATCACTACTTGCATATATTGAAATCTCTATTGTATCTTTTAGTACATTCATATCAAGACCATTATTTTGTAGTGTTTCTATAACTGAAATTTTTGAGTCTTCTCTTTGTTTTTCTGTGTAGACTTTTTCTTTTCCATATATAATAGCTTTTTCTGGTAAATTTGCTTTCTTATATAAATTGATATCTACTGGTGTCATTTCTACTAGCTCGCCTTGTAATGTATTTTTTAATGAAAGACTTGATGATAATATTGATATTGTCATAAATAGCATTAAACAAATTACACTCATACTAATTACTGTTGTATTTATTTTATTGTTTAATTGTCTTAAAATGAACATGTTGGTTCCTTTTAAGTATGTTTTCTTCATAGATTGTATTACTTGTAATATAAATCCTGATAAAGACCAAAAAATTAATATTGTTGACACAATTCCTAAAATTATTGGTGGCAATAGCTTTTCAGCCCTGTCTAATGATTTAACATCTCCTGTTACTTTCCAATATGCATATCCTAACATTGTACATGCAATAATAAATACTATAATAGAAATTATTGGATTTTTTATTTTTATTTCTTCATTTTTCTTTGTTGCTGTAAGCAAATTAATTAATTTGTATCTTGATATTGTAATTGTATTAAATATCATTACTGCTACATACATTACTGCAAAATATACGCATGTTTTTATACAAGCATCCTTAGAAAATACAAATTCAAATTTACTTAAATCTGCTGCGAATAGTTTTGCTACTAATATTGACATGAATTGTGATGCAAATATTCCTACAACAATTCCTATTGTAAGTGATATTATTCCTACAAATATTGTTTCAATTAAGATTATTTTGGATATTTGTCTTCTTCCCATTCCAAGTGTCATATATATTCCAAATTCTTTTTTTCTTCTATTTACTAGGAAGTTATTTGCATATACAAGTAGTAATCCTAAAACTACTGCTACAAATACAGATACCATTCCTAACATTTCTATCATAAGTCTAATTATTGATCTTGTAGATTCTGAAACTGTTAACATAGCTTGTTGGCTATCTAATGAGTTGAACATATAAAATATTGCTACACCTAATACAAGTGTTAAAAAGTATATTCCATAGTCTTTAATACTCTTTCTCATATTTTTGAATGATAATTTAAATAACATCGTTCAAATCACCTCCAAGAAGTGTTTGCACCTCAATTATTTTTTCAAAGAATTGTTTTCTTGTGTCTGTTCCTTTTATTAATTCATTAAAGATTTTTCCATCTTTTATAAATAATATTCTTTCTGCATAGCTTGCTGTAAAAGCGTCATGTGTAACCATAGCTATTGTTGAACCTAGCTTTTTATTAAGGATTTCAAAGCTTTCTAGTAATTGTCTAGCTGCTTTTGAATCTAATGCTCCAGTTGGTTCATCTGCTAGTATCAATTTTGGATTTGTTATTATTGCTCTAGCTGCTGCTACTCTTTGTTTTTGTCCTCCTGAAATTTGATATGGATATTTTTTTAATATTTCTGTTATTCCTAATTTTTCAGCTACTTCTTTTACTCTTGTGTGTATTTCTTTTGCGTTTACTTTTTGTATTGTTAATGCTAGTGCTATGTTTTCATATGCTGTTAAAGTGTCTAATAAGTTAAAGTCTTGAAATATGAATCCTAATTCTTCTCTTCTGAATTTGTTTAATTTGTTTCCTTTTAATTTTGTAATGTCTTGATTGTTTATTATAATGTTTCCTGATGTTACTCTGTCTATTGTTGAAATACAATTTAGAAGTGTTGTTTTTCCGCTTCCACTTGCTCCCATTATCCCAACAAATTCACCTTTTTCTATATCAAAGCTTATGTTGTCAATAGCTTTTGTTAGGTTTGATTTGTTGCCATAGTATTTTTCAATATTCTTAACTTCTAATACTTTCATTTTTTTAATTCCTTTCTTCTATTTGCCTTAATTATATTGCTATATTATTATACTTGCCATTGATTTAACTTTCAATAACCTTACGATTTTGCAAGTTTACTAAAAACATTTCATTTTCTCCTTTTGAATATAAAAAAGGAATCAGAGTTTAGCCTGAAGTAATAGAATAAATGTAAACACATTCTTTTTGTGTCTACATTTACTTTATCACTTCAAGTTTAGCCCTAATTCCTTTTCTTTTTTAAGTTCCAATTTATGGCTGGATTCACCACTTTTTTGCTTTAAGTAATATTGCTTATTACTTTTACATTTTTAATATATCATATTCTGTCAGTATATTCAATATAAATTTCTCTTCTATTTTCTCTATTTTTCGGCATTTAATCATTTAAGCCTCTTTTAATTCATAGTTTACACCTAAAATATTTTCATCTTCATCTACTTTAATGTGCATTTTAAAATTGTATTTATCATCAATAAGTCCAGTAATAAAGAATCTGTCTAAAAGCATTATACAAGATAGTAATTTCTCTTTTTGTAATAATTCTTTTATACTAATCCATTCTGATGTATTTTCTTCAAAATCTTGTGTTTCACCTTTATGTTCATTGCAAAGAAAGACTTTCATTTCATATTTTCTATTTGGATATTCTATTATCATAAATCCTTTATCTTTTAGGTTCTTAATTTCTAATCCTGTTTCTTCTTTCATTTCTCTTATAGCTGTTTGTTCTGGCTTCTCTCCATCTTCAATTTTCCCACCAAGTATATCATAATATCCTTGTTTATTATTTCCTTCTTTATATTTTGTAACTGCTATTTTATCATTTTCTATTAAATAGCATCTAACTGCTCTTCTTGTTTTTTTATCCATTTTCTATTCCTTTTCTATTTTACATTTCTGTAAAACTATTTTTAGGAAAAATAAGTTTTATTTCTGTCCATTCATTTTCTTTTGATTCTATTTCTATTCCCATTCCTAAATTTATACATAATTTTTTACATAAATATAGCCCAATTCCTGTTGATTTTTTTCCTATTCTTCCATTTGTTCCTGTAAAACCTTTGTTAAAAACTCTTGAAATTTCTGATTCTTTTATTCCTATACCATTATCTTTAATTTTTAATATTACTTTTTCTTTCTTTTCTTCTGCTTCACATATTATTTCAGGACTTGTTTCTTTTTTGTATTTTATACTATTTTGAATTATTTGATTTAATATGAATTGCGTCCATTTTGAATCTGTGTAAATTGTTTGTTCTATATTTTCTGTTTCAATTTTAATTTTCTGACTTATTAATGTTTTTTTGTTTTTCTTTATTGCTTCATTTACTATATCTTTTAAATTACATTTTTTAATATAATAATCTTTGTTTGCAATTTCACTTCTTGCATAATATAAAGCTTGTTCAATGTAATTCTCTATTTCGTTTATCTCTTCTTCGATATTTTTAGTTGTTTCATTTAAATTATTTTCTATTATCATTTTGCTTGTTGCAATTGGTAATTTTATTTCATGTATCCATAATTCTATATAATCTTTATATTCTTCTCCGAATTTGCTTGTATTCTTTTATTCTGTCAATCATAGATTTATCGGTTTCTTGTAATATCTCTACTAATATTTTTTCTTCTATTGTTTCTGGTGCATTTAGCATTTCTGCTATTAGATATTTATCTTCTAATCTTTCTAATTTTCCTAATGTATCACTATAAAATCTATTCTTTTTATTGTATTCTAAAAATGTTCCTAAAAAATATGCTATTAGTATAATTAAACAAATAAATATTCTTATTTTAAAATTTATTTCATATATTAGTAAGATTATTTCTACTTGAATTATGGCAAATATAAGTAGCATTATTGTTTTCCATCTATCTTTTAAGAAATCTTTATATTTCATTTTAGAATATAACCTTGTCCTCTCTTAGTTTCTATTACATCATATATTTCTATGCTTTCTAATTTGTTTCTTAATCTTGTTACATTTACTGTTAATGTATTATCATCTATAAAATCTTCTGTATCCCATAAATAGTTCATCATTTCATCTCTTGATACTATTTTCCCTTTATTTTTTACTAAATATTTTAATATCTTCAATTCATTTAATGTTAATTCTGCTTGTTTGTTTTCTTTTTGAATTATGCTTTTTGACGTATTTAGTATAAATTCACCACAGTTTATTTTTTCTTGTTCTGTTATGTTATTTCTTCTTTTTAGTATTGCGTTTATTTTTGCAAGTAGTATTTGACTATTAAATGGTTTTGTTACATAGTTATCTGCACCATAATTCATTGATATTAATTCGTCTATTTCTGTATCTCTACTTGTTACCATTATTATTGGAGTGTCTATTGTTTTACGTAGTTCTTTTAGTATAAATTCGCCATCATAGTTTGGTAAATTTATATCTAATAATATTAAATCTGAATTTTCGTGTATTACGTCTTGTATAGTGTTATCAAATTTTTCTAATGATTTAGCTAAATATCCATTTCTATTTAAAAATATTTCTAATTCATGTCTTAGTTTTTCATCATCTTCTATTATTAAAATGTTTTGCATAATTTTTTCTCCTTAATTTATAATTTGTTGTATATATTTTTCTAATACTTGTTTATTCATCATTCCTATATATGATTCAACAATATTACCATCTTTATCAATAATTAATGTTTGAGGAATTGAATATATTTTATAAGTGTTTGATGCACTATATTCTGTATCAAAATATACTGGAAATTCATAATTGTTTTCTTTAATAAATTTTCTTACTCCATCAATTGTTTCACTATATCCATCAGTTAAATTTACCATTAAGAATTCTACATCATTATTATATTTTTTGTAAGCATCTTCGAATTCTGTAAGTTCTAATGTACATGGTCCACACCAGCTTGCCCAGAAATTTACAATTATAGGTTTTCCAAAAAAGTCTGATAAATTAACTTTTTCACCATTATTATTTAATACCTCAAAATCATCTGCTTTATTGAATTTTTCTTTTTTATTGTCTATTTTAATTTCATCAGGCGAATAATTATTAGTTAAAAATTTATATCCTAATGTAGCTAAAATAATAATTATTATAAAACCTATAAGATATATTATGAATTTTAAATATTTTTTCATTTTTACAATTTCTCCTTTTATTTTATAAAAAAGTATATAATAGCTTATTCATGATTCCAAAAATCATAGTTAAACCAATAATTATTAAAAATATACCACATATATTATTAATAATTTTGTAATGTTTTTTTATAAAATCAAATATTGAATTTAATTTTTTTATTAGAAATGCTGAAATTATTATAGGTATTCCTAAACCTAATGAATAAACAAATAATAATGATATTCCTTTTAATATTGTTCCAGATACTGAAGCCATCATTAGTGCAGAACCTAGGAATGCACCTATGCATGGCGTTAAATTCATTGAAAATATTATTCCAAACAAAAAAGCGGAAAATATCCCTGTTATTTTTTTATTGCTTTTATTTCTATTTTTAAATAACTTTATGTTTATAAATTCCAAATAGTTTAGTCCAAATAATATTACTATCATTCCACAAAATATATTAACAATATTCTGATATTTTTTTAATACTCCGCCTATCGTTCCTGCAAATATTCCTAATATACAAAAAACTACTGTAAATCCTATTACAAATGCTATTGAATTTATAACTGTATTATTCTTTTTGTTAGCGTCACCTGCAAAATATGTTATATAAATTGGAATCATTGGTAGCATACAAGGGGATATAAAAGATATTAGTCCTTCTAAAAATGTAATTAAATAAACCATTTGTATTTCTCCTTTTTTTCTTACATATTTTATTGTTTTTTATTATATCATTATTATAATAATTATTAAAGTTTTAATTTCTGCTTTATTTGTTTTATTTGTGCTTTTGTTTGTGTATATCCCTCATTATATAGTTCATCAATTTTGCTTTTATCTAATAACGCTACTTTTGGTTCTTTAATTTTTAAGAGATAATCTGATCCATCCCATTCGTAGTCAGATAGCTCCTTGCATAGTATTGAAAAAGATTTATTTATTATTTCAAATATGTTATCACAACATTTTTTAGGTGTTTTTTCTGTGAATACTATACTTAGTACCTTATCTGCTCCTGCTCTTTTTGTCTCTCTCCATGGTAGATTTTCTGCAATTCCTCCATCTACTAAAAGATTTTCTCCATATTTACATGGTGAAAATACTCCTGGATAACTGCAACTCGCTTGAACTACTGTTCCTATATTGCAACTGTTTATATATTTTATATTACTACTTCTGTTTTCTATTATGTTGTTGGAAAACACATATAATTCTTCTGTTTTAATGTTTACTGCTGGCACAACTAATGGCATTTTTATTTGTTTTATGTTGCTTATTCCCTTTTTGCTGCATACTTCATCTACTAATTTTTTTATTTTAGTTCCACTATTTAGTCCATCTATTTTAAATCCTTTTCCAGTAAAAATATTTTTAGCTAATTTTTTAATATTTACCATATCAATATATTTTATTTCATTTACATATTTTTTAAATATTTCATGTATTTCTTCTGTTTTATATCCACAAGCATATAGAGTAGCTACTATACTTCCTGATGAAGTTCCTGATATATAATCAAATTTTATGTTAGCTTCTTCTAAAGCTTTTATTGCTCCTATGTGTGAAAATCCTTTTATTCCTCCACCTGATAAACTTAATCCTAATTTCATATAAATCACCTATTTTATAATATGTTTATATTCTTTTTTTTGTTGATAGAGTTAATAGTAACTTTATTTTTGTTTTTAGCATATGTTTTATTAAATTGGAGGTTTTTCTATGAATCAAATTAGAACTAAGATTTTTAGTGGTGAACTTAAATATGATAATACTGTTATTCTTACTTATAAAATTGAATATCCTGAAATGGTCTTTTCTTATTATGAATTAGGAAGAAATATTTTTAATAGATATAATAGAAATTTGGCTGTTAGCCTTGAAGATTATGTAAAAAAAGACTTATACAATAGTGCTGTTGAAACATATAAGTATAATAAGGAAAATGGCTTTCCTGTTATGGTATATGAGTTTTTAAATACTTTTAATATTACTTTTAATGATGATTCTATTGTAAGTTTGTATATGGATAAATATGAATTTGCGGGTGGCGCTCATGGAAATACTATTAGATATTCACAAAATTGGAATTTACGTCTTGGCAAACAAGTTCCTCTTTCTTATTTTTATCCTAATAATGCTAATTATGTTGTTGATATTTTGAAGAGTGTTGTGGCTCAGATTAAAGAAAATCCTGAGAACTATTTTGATAACTATTGTGAATTGGTTTTAGAAAATTTTAATTTAGAAAATTATTATGTTACTGCCCAAGATGTTGTTGTTTATTTTCAACAGTATGATATTGCACCATATAGTAGCGGAATACCTACTTTTAATATTAAAAGGTAATTTTCAACTTTAAAATCGCCAGTAATCTGGCGATTTTAAAGTTGAAAATACTACACAACATTAGATTTGTTCAATATATTTCCATTATTATCATATGCTTCAATATAGTATGTATATATACTTCCATCATCTCCTGAACTTATATCTACTTTTATATTATTATTTTCATCATCTCCACTTACATCAATTTTTGGAATACTAGGCTGTTTTCTATCATTTGCAAATATATCTGTGTACATATTTCCTGTTAGCTTTTCATTTAGTGTAACTATTTTCTCCCATTCTGTCTCATTTTCTTTTTTACGATATATTACAAAATATTTATCTGCTATATCATAAGTAGACCAATCTAATATAACTCCTCCTTTTCTGTTCTCTAAACTTAAATCTACTTTACTTGTTATCACCAACTCTGGCACTTTCAATTCATATACATTACTTACATTTCCGTACCAAATCTTCTGCTTCAATATACACATATTTTACTTCATATATATTATTTATAGTTATTTCTTCATTTGCATTTATCTCTATACCTTTTATAATATCTGCTTTTTCTATTTTTTCACCACTAGCTATATATCTATATTTTACTATTCCTGATCCTTCTCCTAGAGAAGGATGATTATCATTTGCATTAATATTTATAATATTATTATGAACAGTTGCACTTACAATTGTTGGTGCTGTATTATCTATTTTATCGATAGTAACCTTCTGAATAGATGTATTATCTAATTTATCTTTATATAATACTGATAATTCTTTTTTTGTATATACATCTCCTATAAATTCATACTCTCTACTATATTCTGTTCCATCAAAATTTGCTAAACTAAAATCTTCATTTCCATTAAATGATATTGAAACTTCTCCTATTCCATTATCTATTGCTTTAAAAGTAAATTTTCTTGATTTTGTCCATTCTCCTGTTATATTGCTTCCAGATGTTACTACTGGTGCTTTTGCATCTACTTTTGCAATACTAAATTCTTGTGTAACACTATTTTCACAAGCATCTGTTATTATTGCTGTAAAAGTTTTTCCATTTGTATCAATTTCAAGTTCTGGCACACATGATACTGAAAATTTTTTACTACTAACTTTTCCTCCACCTTCAAAAACAATTTCTCCATTTTCATCTAATATTTTAATGTTTACAGTATCACAATAATTCTCTGTGCCTGAAATAGTAATTGGCTTTGTTCTGCTCCATCCTTCTTGTGTTTTTATATTTATACTAGATGGTTTTATACTATCTGGTGAAATAAGAAAGTTACAAACTAAATTACAATCTACTCCATTTATTTTTACTTTTGAAAAAGTATAACATGTATATGGAACTTTCCAACTTGATTTAAATGTCACTGTGGTATTTAAGGTATATGATGTATATTCTTTTTGTCCAGGAATATAATCACTTGCAGTCATAGAATTAGTTACAAAAGGACTCCCTGTATCTCTTGCTTTTCCCAGTTCTAAAAATGTTGCTCCATTTGTAAGGTTAACTCTATCTGTAATCTTATATGTTGCAGGAGCAGTTGAAATTTCTTCAATTGTCTGCACATATGTTCCATATTTCTTATTACATACAACACAATATATTTCATTATTATTCACTTCTAATTTATGAAATTGTTTATTTATATTTGTTTGACATACACTACATACACCTAGATTATTGCAAGTTAATATACTACCATTATTTTTAGATGTACATCTTTGATATCCTAAAAATTTATAACCATAACTTTCATACCATGAACCATCATTTTTTTTCATAGCATTTATAGTATAATCGGCCGAATACAATGGTGCAAGCTCGTACCCCTTTTTGTCTACCTCAGCTTTTTTCTTATACGAATACATTATATATCCATTGCAATTACTACATAACCTTATATGTGCATATGAATCATATCCACGTTCTGTCTTGTAAGTCCCCTCAACCCATACACATGGTTTATGTCCAGTATACGAATATCCACATGTACATGTTTTGGTATAATAATTGTTTTTCTCACATGACTCTATTCCAGAAGCCCAAGTTGTTGCATATGTATGTGATTTTATATTTGTTTTTTCACCACAAACAGTACACTCACTCCAATGTTCATTTTCGTCATATACAGTTTTTAATATATGGTCATGCTGAATATTTCCATTATTTTTTAAGTTTGTAACATCAATAACTGTGTATTCAGTTGAATTATTTTCTCCATTATCAGTCATTTGAGATTGTCCAACAATAATTTGTTTCATATTATTAAATACTGATATTTTACATACATTTTCTAAAAATAATATTATCCCAACAATAGCTACTATTATTACTAATACCAATTTTTTCTTCATTTGTTCCTCCTAGATTTTTTATCATTAATCTAGTTTTAATATACGTCATTATTTTTTCAAAGTATAGTAAAATGAGCTAAATAACATATATATAATATACATAAAATATATTATTAATAATTTTCTAAATTACATCAAAAAAGAAGATAATATTTTACTATTATCTTCTTTTTTGATATTATTTTATTTATTATAATCATCTAGAAAATGATGATATTCTTCTTTTTTTCTGTATGAAATAATTGTATCTAAATTTACGTTTTTTACGCTATTAAATATGTTTACGTCAATGTTTTCATAGTTTTTTCTTAGCTGTTTTACTAAGTTTTTCATTTCTTCTCTTTTAGAATTTTCACAGTCGGCATCTGATTTTGCTGTAACTTTACATGCACATTTTATAAATTCCAATTCGTTTTTGTTTTGCCATCTTATTATATCTTCTTCTCTTACAAAATATAATGGCCTTATAAGTTGCATTCCAGGGTGTGATGTACTGCAAACTTTGGGCATCATTGTTTGAACTTGTGCTCCATAGAACATTCCCATTAATATTGTTTCTACTACATCATTAAAATGATGTCCTAAAGCAATTTTGTTACATCCTAATTCTTTTGCTTTTTCGTATAAGTGTCCTCTTCTCATTCTCGCACATAAATAACATGGGTGGTCATCAATGTTTTCTACTCTATCAAAGATATCTGTTTCAAACATTGTAATTGGAATGTTTAGTAATTTAGCGTTTGATATAATTTTCTGTTTGTTTTCTTCATTATATCCAGGATTCATTACTAAAAACACTAATTCAAAGTTCTTCTTTCCATGTCTTTCTAATTCTTGAAAACATTTAGCAAGTAACATTGAATCTTTTCCTCCTGACATACAAACAGCAATTTTATCACCATCTTGTATCATGTCATATTCTGTTATTCCTTTAGTAAATTTGTTCCAAATATCTTTTCTATATTTTGTTATTATTGTTCTTTCAATTTCTTGATATCTTTCCATTATACTATTTTTCCTCCACCAACTACTATGTCATCAATATAAAATACTGCTGATTGCCCTGGAGTTGTTGCTCTTTGTGGTTCTTCAAATATAACTTTTATATTTTCGTTTTCTTGTATTATTTTTGCTTTTGCAGATTTACTTGAATATCTTGTTTTTACTTCAACTTCTAGTTCTTCTTTTATCTTATCAAATAATAATAAGTTTATGTCTGTTACTATTATTTCCTTTTTGTATAATTCGCTTTCTTCTCCTACTATTACTTGATTTTTTTCTTTATTAAATCCTAATACAAATAATGGCACATGATTTGAAATTCCCAGTCCTTTTCTTTGACCAATTGTATAATTATATAATCCTGTATGCTCTCCTAAAACCTTTCCGCTTGAATTTATTATTTCTCCTTTTTTAGGCTTTATTTCAGAGTTTTTCTCTAGAAATTTTTTATAGTTTCCATCTGGTATGAAACATATATCTTCACTATCTGGCTTATTTGCTACTTTTAAATTGTTCTCTCTTGCTATTTTCCTTATTTGTTCTTTTTCTTCAAATTCAGCAAGTGGAAATACTATATGTTCGATTAATTCTTTAGGAATGTTCCATAAAAAATATGTTTGGTCTTTTTTTCCTGCTTTAGATTTTCTTAATACCCATCTGCCATATTTTTCGCTATATTCAGTTTTAGCATAATGTCCTGTTGCTATGTAACTGCATCCTAGTTCTTTTGCTTTTTCATACATTAGTCCAAATTTCATGTACTTATTGCATTCTGTACATGGATTTGGTGTTTTGCAATTTGAATAACAATTTATAAAGTCTTCTATTACATATTTTTCAAATTCATTTTTATAATTATATATAAAGTGTGGTATTCCTATTTGATTGCATACATTTTTTGCATCTATATATGTATTTGTATTGCAACAGCTGCTTCCTACAAATAGTTCAAGTGTAGTTCCAATAACTTCATATCCATTATTTCTTAATAATAGTGCTGATACACTACTATCAACACCACCACTCATTCCGAATTAAAACTCTTTTATTTTCTTCCATTTTTAACCTCTATTATTTGCAGCAACAATTACTACTAATTTTACCCTCTTTTTCACCTTTATTAATTATATCTTCAATTGTGTGCCATGCCAAAAGTGCACATTTTACTCTTGCTGGCATGTTTGATACGTTTCTAAAAGCAATAGCGTCTTCTAATTTTTTTAAGTTTTCTTCGTTTGTCTCTTCTCTTTTTATCATTTCAATAAATGTTTTTATTATTTCTTTTGCTTCATTTATTGTTTTTCCTTTTAATGTGTCTATCATTACAGAAGTAGATGCTTGTGATATTGCACATCCATGTCCTGAGAATGCCATATCCTCTATTACTTCTCCATTTAGTTTTAGTTCTAGTGTAATTTCATCTCCGCAGTTTGGGTTATGCCCTATTTCTGAATAATCTGCATTTGCTAATTTTTTTTTGTTATAAGAGTTCATACTGTGTTCCATTATTAATTCGTTATATACTTCTGTAAGTTCGTCCATAATTATTCCTCCATTTTGAAAAAAATTATTTATTAATGTATTTTTGAAACATATTATAAGCTTTTTTTAGTCCTTCTACTAACTTATCTATATCTTCTTTTGTATTATAAAAGTAGAAGCTTGCTCTACATGTTGAATCTATTCCTAAAAATCTCATAAGTGGTTGTGCACAGTGATTTCCAGAACGTACACATACACCTACTGAGTCTAATATACTTGCAACATCATGTGGGTGTACTCCTTTTATATTAAATGATATTACTCCTGAATGGTTTTCTTCATTTGGAGTTAAATATAATGTCATAAAATCTAATTTTGACAATTCTTGTCTCGCATATAAAACAAGTTCTTTTTCTTTTTCTTGTATTTTTTCGTATCCAATATTACTTATATAATCTATTGCTGCGCCTAATCCAATTACTCCTTCTACATTTTGTGTTCCAGCTTCAAATTTATTTGGAAGTGGTGCATATGTTGTATCTTGCTCGTATACATATTCAATCATGTCTCCGCCCATTAAAAAAGGTGTCATTTTATTTAATAATTCTCTCTTTCCATATAATACACCTATTCCAAGTGGTGCTAGCATCTTGTGTCCTGAAAATACTAAAAAGTCTGCATCTAAGTCTTGAACATCTATTTTCATATGAGGAATACTTTGTGAAGCATCTACTATTACTACTGCTCCTTTTTTATGTGCTTGTTTTATTATTTTTTTGACATTATTTATTGTTCCTAAAACATTTGAAACATGTGCAATTCCTACAACTTTTGTTTTTTCTGTTATTTTGTTTTCTATTTCTTTGTCTGTTAACTCATATTCTTCATTTATATACATATAGTTTAGTTTTGCCCCTGTTTTTTTACATACGTTTTGCCATGGTACTAGGTTTGAGTGGTGTTCCATTATTGAAATAACAACTTCGTCGTCTTTTTTTATGTTTTCTAAACCATATGAATATGCTATTAAATTTAAGCTTTCTGTTGCATTTTTAGAGAAGATAATTTCTTCTCTATGTTTTGCGTTTATAAATCTAGCTATTTTTGTTCTAGTATTTTCATATATTTCAGTGGCTTCTGTGCTTAGTCTGTATGCTCCTCTATGTGGGTTTGCATTATTTCTTTCATAAAATTCTTCAATAGCTTTTATTACTTGAATTGGTTTTTGTGTTGTTGCACCACTATCTAAATATGCTATTTTTCTATTTTCTAATATTGGAAAGTCATTTATTATCTTATTCATGGTTTAACGTCTCCTTTTTTAATCAATGTAATATCTTAGATTATTTATATACAGCAAATTAATATAATAGCTTTCGAAATGACGCGCAGTTTGGGAAATATTTTGCGAAAATGTCTTTCTCGAAAGTATGATAGACACACTCTTCCTCGCAAAATATGACCAGTAAGGAATGAGACAATATTATATTAATTTGCTGTATTTATTTAATCTAATCGCTTATCTATTTCTTCAATAATTTCATGTTTTAGTTTTTCATCTTTTATAGTTTCTAGGATTGTGTTGAATTTTGCTTTTACAATTAATTTCATAGCTTCTTTTTGTGAAAATCCTCTACTCATTATATAGAATAGTTGTTTATCATCTACTTTGCCTGCTGCTGAACTGTGATTTCCTTCAACATCTTCTTCACTGCATAAAAGCATTGGTAAAGCAATAGACCTTGCAGTATCTGATAATAACATACAAAATTCATTTTCATTTCCTTGTGCCTTTTTACTTCCTTTTTTGAAATCAATTGTTCCTTTAAAATGTTTTTTTGCTGTATCTCTTAAAGCTCCTTGTACTTCTATATCTATATTTGACTTTTCTCCTCTTAACTCTCCTATATAATTTAAGTCAAATGTTTGATTGTCTGTTCCTAAATAAATTGTATTTATTTTGTTTTCTGATAAATTTCCTTTTAAATTTGAATAATAACTTGTAATGCTATTTTTTCCACCAAAATCAACTATGCTATAATTTACTTTGCTATTTTCATTTATTGTGTTATCAATACTCATAAAATTATTTGCTTTTTTATTTAGTAAATTTACAATTGTAACATTTAATTCTGAATTATTTTTTGCTACTACTTTTATTATTCCATTATGATAAACATTTTCGATATCTTCTGATTCATATTTTAATATTATATTTGCCTTTGAATCTTCTTCTAATACAATTTCGATATTTTCAACTAAATTAGGGTTAGCTTTATCAAATTTGAAGTTTATCAATATTGTGTCTTCTATTTTTTTGTTTATATTTATTCTTATTTTCTTGTTACTATTATTACGAACTTGATTTATTAATACTTCTCCCACTCCGTAAGTTAATTCAGTATTTTCAATATTTTCGCTTGCTTCAATATCTCCTAATATACTTATCTTGTTGAAAGGCTCTAATTTTTCTGGGATATTAATATCTTCTAGTTTAATGTTGTTTATATTGAAATTTCTTGATGTTCTTACTGGTGTTTCATTTAATTTTATCATTATCCTATTGCTCCTTCCAATTCAAGATTAATTAGGTTATTCATTTCAACAGCATATTCTACTGGTAATTCTTTAGAAATTGGATATGCAAAACCTCTTACTATCATTGCTTTTGCATCTTCTTCTGAAAGACCTCTACTCATTAAGTAGAATATTGTTTTATCACTAATTTTTCCTATTTTTGCTTCATGTGAAAATTCTACTTCATCTGTTCTTATGTCATTTACAGGTATTGTATCTGATTTTGAAATATCATCTAACATAAGTGATTCACATGATACAGAACATTTTGCGTTTTTAGCGTTCTCATTTACTCTAACTAATGACCTATATGTGCAAGTTCCACCATTTTTTGAAATTGATTTGGCGTTTACTATGCTTGATGTGTTTTTATTGTTGTGAACTACTTTAAATCCATTGTCTAGGTTTTGGCCTTTTCCTGCAAAAGATATTCCAGTAAATTCTGTTTTTGAATTTTCTCCATTTAATATGCTCATTGGGTATAGCATTGATACTTTTGAACCAAATGACCCTGATACCCAATCCATTTTTGCATTTTTTCCTACTATTGCTTTTTTAGTGTTTAGGTTAAGCATATTTTTTGACCAGTTTTCAATTGTAGAATATCTTAGGTATGCGTTATCTTTAACATATAGTTCAACACATCCTGCATGTAAATTTACTTTGTTATATTTGGGTGCACTACATCCTTCTATAAAGTGTAAGCTGGCACCTTCATCCACTATGATTAAAGTATGTTCAAATTGTCCTGATTCTGGTGAATTTAATCTAAAGTATGATTGCAAAGGTATATCTACTTTTACATTCTTAGGAACATATACAAATGAACCTCCTGACCATACAGCTCCATGTAATGCAACAAATTTATGGTCATATACAGGAACACATTTCATAAAATGCTCTTTTACTAATTCTGGATATTCTCTTACAGCAGTTTCCATATCTGTATATATAACACCTTGTTTTATAAGATCTTCTTTCATACTATGATAAACTACCTCTGAATCATATTGTGCCCCTACTCCTGCTAATGATGTCTTTTCAGCTTCTTGAATTCCAAGTTTATCAAAAGTATTTTTTATGTCTTCTGGAACATCTTCCCATGAATTGCTTAATCCTGTTTTAGGTCTTACGTATGTTGCAATTTCTGTCATATCAAGTTCTGATAAGTCCGGTCCCCATGTTGGAAGTTCTAAGCTGTTATAAACTTCTAATGCTTTTAGCCTGAATTCTCTCATCCAGTCTGGGTCATTTTTTTGTTTTGAGATTTCCTCTATTATCTCTTTAGTTAAACCTTTTTTTATTTTAAAATCATATTCATCTTTATTTTTTATGTCATAGATGTTTCTATTTATTTCTTCAATATTTGTCTTTGCCATTTTATGAATTCCTTTCACACTTTTTATTTATATTGACAATATCCATTTTCTTCTATTTCTTTTGCTAATTCTTGTGTTCCTGTTTTTACTATTTTTCCATCAACTAAAATGTGGACATAGTCTACTTTTAAACTTTCTAGAATTTTTGTGTTGTGTGTAATTATAAGAACTCCATTTTCGTCATTTTTAAACATTTCAATTCCTTTTGAAACTGTTCTTATTGCGTCAACGTCTAGTCCTGAATCTGTTTCGTCTAAAATAGCAAGTTTAGGATTTAATACAAGCATTTGAAGAATTTCATTTTTCTTTTTTTCTCCTCCTGAAAATCCCACATTTAAACTTCTTTCCATGTTTCCTGGATTCATGTTTAATTTTTCCATGTATGCTTTTAATTCATCTTTAAATTCAAATATTTTTACTGGCTTTCCTGTTGTTTTATTTTTAGCATATTTTAAAAAGTTAGTAACTGAAACTCCTGGTATTTCTTCAGGCGCTTGGAAAGACATAAATATTCCTTTTCTTGCAATTTCGTCTGTTTTTAGATTTGTTATTTCTTCTCCATCAAAAATTATATTTCCTGATTGTTTAGTATAACATGGATTATTTAATATTGCGTTTGCTGTTGTACTTTTTCCAGAACCATTTGGTCCCATTATTACATGTATTTCTCCTTTG
>CANCZH010000032.1 GCA_947382445.1 uncultured Clostridium sp.
TGTGGTGCTGAATTTGTTTTCACTGCTGGTGAACAACAATTTTATGCTGAAAAAGGTTTTACAAATCAACCTGTAAGATGTCCAGCTTGCAGAAAAGCTAGAAAACAACAAAGAAATAACTTCTAATATATGTTGTATTTTATTTTCCCTAATCTTTTTACTGGATTAGGGATTTTTATTTTTTATATAATTAGCTTTTTTTATATTTTATGAATATTTTATTATAATAATGTTTTAAGGAGTTATTGTATGAAAAAAGATTTATCATTTTTAACTAAAAATTTAATTGCTCATAGAGGGTGTCATAATATAAATTTAGGAATTCCAGAAAATTCTATTATTGCTTTTGAAGAAGCTATTAGAAAGAATTATTTAATAGAACTTGATTTACATATTTTAAAAGATGGTTCTGTTGTTGTTTTTCATGATGATAATTTAGAAAGAATGACTGGTGTTAATATAAATTTAAAGGATTGTTCATATGAGCAAATTAAAAATTTAAAGTTGCTAGGTACAAATAATTTTATTCCTTTGTTTAAGGATGTTTTAAATTTAGTTGATGGAAAAGTTCCTATTATTATAGAACTGAAATATGATAATTTTTGTGGTATTTTAGAAAAAGAAGTAATGAATATACTTAAGTCTTACACTGGTTTATATGCTATTAAAAGTTTTAGTCCATTTTCTGTTTTATGGATGAAAACACATTTTTCTGATGTTCCTAGAGGATTTTTATCTTCTGATTTAAAAGATAAAAGTATATTGAGTAATTTATTACTTAAATTTTTAAATGTTGACTTTATTTCTTATTCAATAGATTCATTTCCTAATAAATTAATTGAACAATTTAGAAAAAATAAGTTAGTTCTTGGATGGACTATTCGTTCAAATTCTGATTTAGAAAAAGCTAAAAAATACTGTGACAATTTTATTTGTGAAAATATTTTATAATTTTATTGGTATTTACAACTTTCTAGTCTTATAGTAGAATTAATAAAAAATTTGTATGGAGGTATTATGAAAGTTGCGTTAATTCAAATGGATTCTAAAGATAATAAACAAGCTAATATTGATAAAGCTATTAAATTTATGGATGAATCTGTTAATAAAAAAGCTGATATTATTTGTTTATCAGAAAAGTTTTTGTACTGGGGTCAAGGTAGAGGTGCTGAAAGTTTGGAGTCTGATGCAATTAATATTTTTAAGGAATATGCAAAAAAGAACTCTGTAAATATTATTTTAGGTAGTCTTGCTATGAAAGTTGAAAATACTGAAAATATAACTAATACTTCTTTCGTTATAAATAGAAATGGTGACATAGTTCATAGATATGATAAAATTTATATGTACACTGTTGATAGACCTAATTTAAAAATAGATGAAAGTCTTGATACTGTTAAAGGTAAAAATTTAGGTATTGTTGAAATAGATGGTGTTAAAATTGGTATTGGAATATGTTTTGACCTTAGATATCCAGAATATTTTAAGGCTCTTGCATTAAATGGTGCTGAAGTTATGTTTCTTCCATCTAATTTTAGAAAATCAACTGGATCTATTGCTTGGGAAATATTGACTAGGGCAAGAGCTATTGAAAATCAAGCATATTTTTGTGCTTGTAATCAAACTGGTGGTATTGCTGAAAAGCAAAGATGTGGAAATACTCAAATTATTTCTTATGATGGTACTATTATTTCAAATATAGCTGAAAATGAAGGTGTCATTATAGCTGATTTGGATATTGAAAAATTACGTGAATTTAGAAAAGAGTTTCCTGTATTGAAACAAGTAGAAAAATTTTAATTATTTATCCCCTAATTATTAACAATTAGGGGATGTTTTTATTTCTCTATTCTTTTTCCTTCTTCAACAAACCACTTTCCATTTTCGAAGTCATCGTGCGTTGTTTCAAATCTAATATCAAATCGTATATCAATATATCCACTATATTCTAAATATATTGATTTAAATACTTCTTCTAAATTGTTAAAATATATTCCTTTTTCTTTAGGAAATAGCTGTTCAACTTCTGTTTTAGACAAGTCTGTCTCGAAGTCTATTTGCAACGTCGGTCTGTTTGTATATTCGTCATGTACAAGTTCTAGTCGTGGTTCTCGTATAATTTCAAAGTTAGTTATTTCAGTTTTATTTTCATTTTCTGTTGTTGGAATTAAAAATGGCCATGGCTCACCTGTTGGATAATTATATATATTAGCTTTTGATGCTAAATATTTTAATAGTCTCTTCCAATCTTCCTTACTAAATGTTCTTGTTGGTAAATTAATTCCAGTATGGTCAATTCTTTTTATATGTCCTACTAATTTTTGAGCAATTTCTTTTATTTGCACACGTTTTATTCCATTTAAGTCATTTGTATATTCTCTATTTCCCACTAGTAGTTCTGTATATCTAGAATCACCTATATTTAATTGTATATCATTAATATCTTTATTTAATTTAAATATCGTTTTTGGTTTTATTCTTTCTGATATAAAACTTATTTCTTTGTTTGCAGTAATTGTTGCATATGGTATCCCTTTAAATATTTTTATTAGTAATTCAAATAGTTCTATGTTTTCTTTATTTTCTGGAAATATGTATTCTATATTTTCTATCATTGTCTTTTCTCCTTATTATTTATGTTTTATTATATAATAATGATTTTAATTTTGCAAAATTAATTTATTTTATGGTACAATAAATCAAATTTATTTTTAAGGAGCATTATTATGATATTAGCTGTAACGCAAAGATATGATGATTCAGGAAATAATGAATATTTTAAGGAAAGTTTCTATTTAAATAAGTACTTTAAGGATATTTTTGAAAATTTAAATGTGTTATTATTTCCTATATCTTCATTGATTGATTTGCAAAAAGTAGTTGAAATTTGTGATGGATTATTGGTAACTGGAAGAACAATAGATATTAATCCTAAATATTATGGAGAAACTCCTATAAAAGAAACTTATTTGTCTGATTCTTATACTCTTGAGGATGAATTTGATTTTTCATTGATACGTGCTTTTCATGACGCTAAAAAGCCAATTCTAGGAGTTTGTGCTGGTGTGCAAGCTATAAATGTTTGTTTTGGTGGAAGTTTATATCAGAATATTTCTAACCATTCTATTAAGAATTCTTTAGTTATGCATCCTATTCATATAGAAAAAGATTCTTTTTTAGAAAAGTGTTATGGTTCTGAAATTATAGAGGTTAATTCTTTTCATCATCAAGCAATAAAGAATGTAGCAAAAAATTTTAAAATTACTGCTGTTAGTTCTGATGGAATTGTTGAAGCAATTGAATACGAAAATATACTGGGTGTTCAGTGGCATCCTGAACAGATGAATGATGTTGAATTTTTTAAGAAATTCATTGAATTATATTTTTAATTTAACATTTATGAAAGGTTTTTTAGGTAAAGTAATATGGATTTTAGCTTAGAAAAAGTAGAATTTTTAAATTTAAAAGAAAAGATTGAATATATTGAAGAAGTATCAAATTTATATTGGAAACAGTGGTCAGAAGAACATGGTGATACTATTGATGGAGTAATTTATAGAACAAAACATTGTTTAAATACTGATGATATACCTCAAACTTATATAGCTTTATTTAATAATGAATTAGTTGGGATAGTATCTTTATGGAGAAATGATTTGTGTGCAAGACAAGATTTATATCCATGGATGGCAGGTTTGTATGTTAAAGAAATTTATAGAAATATGGGAATAGGTACATTTTTACAAAATAAGGCAATTGAAATTACTAGAAGTTTAGGATATGATAATTTATATTTAATTACAGATCATGATAATTACTATGAAAAGAACAATTGGCAATTTTTAGATACAGCTCCATTAGGAAATGGACAAATGACAAAGGTTTATGTTTATAATATAAATAAATAAGGAGAATTATTTAATAATGAAGAATATTTACATATATGGGATGCCTAGAACTGGTAAAACTTCTCTTGCCACTTGCATTGCTCGCAAATATACTAATTATCATATCATTAACTTAGATGCAATTAGAGAAGCTTTCTTTGATGTTTTTCCTAAAGATATTAATTATAAAGAAAAAATTGGTATGCAAGATAGATTTCCTGATTTCTTGCGTTCATATATAAAAAACGAGGAAGAATGGAACAAAGGTACATTTTCATATATTATAGAAGGATATGATATTGCTCCTGAGAATGTTAAAATTTTTTTTCCAGATTATTTGAAATACGGATTATTTTATGATGACAATATTACATCTAAAGAAATGTTAGAAATGGTTAAAGAATATGATACTCCTAAAGATTGGAGTCTTTATAAAGATGATGATTTTATGCTTAATTTTTTAGAAAAGTATATTCAGAGAAATAATAATTTAATGAATATTGCAAATGAAAATGGTATTAAATGCTTTAGAACTTCTATTGATAGAATTGGTGTATTTGAAAAAATATTAGATGATTTAGATTTTATTTTAAAAAAATAATTTTTTAGTGTTGACTTATGTTAACTTATATGTTATAATACAAATGCATTTGCAATAGCATTTGTATTTAGTAACTGCCACGGTACTTAGTACCAATGGTTTAACCGATTTTTTTTATCCGTAAAGGAGGAGATAGTTATGAGAGCAGGACCAAATTTCAATTTCAATTATTTTAATTTTGAAAACGATTTTGATCAGGCAGCCGGCGGTGCAGACGCATGACAGAGCGATCGCAGCGGCGTAGTAACAAGAGGTGATCTGATGAGCAGTTTCACGAGTGGATTTGTCCACGAGGAGTGGTTTAGGATTTAGCTTCAGGAGTCTTAGCATTTCCTTTATACCACGAAAATAATAGACTCAAAATTTTAAAAAGGTAAAGCTTCCCAGCGATTTGGGAAGCTTCCTTTTTTATTTATTTTAATTCGTTTTTGCATTCTTCTCCACTAAATATTTCTTTTATATTTTGACATGTATCACTTGCTATTTTATTTAATGCTTCTGATGTGAAAAATGCTTGATGTGATGTTATTATTAAATTTGGCATTGATAATAGAATTGATAGGTTTGTATCTCTTTTATATGAATTTGTCATATCTCTCAAAAAGAATTCTTCTTCATCTTCATATACATCAAGTCCTACTCCTCCAATTTTTCCAGTTTCCATTGCTTTTATAAGACTAGCTGTATTTATTAATTTTCCTCTACTGCAATTTATTAATACTACTCCATCTTTCATTTTATTGATACTTTCTTCATTTATAATATTTTCTGTTTCTTTAGTTAATGGACAATGTAATGAGATAATATCTGATTTTTCATATAATTCTTCTAATGATACATATTCAAATCCAATTTCCTTACTAGCTTGTTCATCTTTATATAGATCATATGCTATAACGTTTGTTCCAAATCCTTTCATAATTTTTATGAATACTTTTCCTATTTTTCCTGTTCCTATTACTCCTACTGTTTTTCCATGTATATCAAATCCTAATAATCCATCTAATGTAAAGTTATATTTTCTAGTACGTTGATATGATTTATATAATTTTCTAGTTATATTTAATAATAGTGCTACTGCGTGTTCTGCTACTGCATATGGCGAATATTGTGGAACACGTACAACTCTAATGTTTCCTTTATTTTCTAAATCTACATTATTAAATCCTGCACAACGTAAAGCTACTAGCTTTACTCCATTTTCTTCTAGTATTTCCATTGTTTTTGCATCTACTTTATCATGAACAAATATACATACTGCATCATATCCTTTTGTAAGTGGTGCTGTTTCTGCTGTTAGTGTACTTTCGAAATATGTTATATCATATTGATATTCTTTGTTGTATTCATTAAATAATTTTTTATCATATTCTTTTGTGTCAAAAAATGCTACTTTTATCATAACTATTCCTCCATATTTTTTTCATAAAAAAACCACAGAAGCAATATAATGTCTTCTGTGGTTTGTAAATAATAAATTCTTTTTTAACGTTTTGAGAATTGTGGTGCTTTTCTAGCTTTTTTAAGACCGTATTTTTTTCTTTCTTTCATACGAGGATCTCTTGTTAAGAATCCGTTTGTTTTTAATGCTGGTCTATATTCTCCGTTTGCTTCTAATAAAGCTCTTGATATACCATGTCTGATTGCTCCAGCTTGACCTGTATATCCTCCACCTTGAACTTTACAAATTACATCATATTTTTCAACTGTATTTGTAACTGTTAATGGTTGTTTTACTATAACTTTTAATATGTCTGTTCCAAAGTATTCGTCTAGAGTTTTTCCGTTTATTGTAATTTCTCCTTTACCTTCTACTAATCTTACTCTAGCTATTGATTGTTTTCTTCTACCTGTTCCGTAGAAAACTATTTTTTCAGATTTCTTAGCCATCTATTTTACCTCCCATACTTCTGGTTTTTGAGCTATGTTTTCGTGTTCTTCTCCACTATATACTCTTAATTTTTTAATCATTTGTCTTCCAAGTCTTGTATGTGGAAGCATTCCTTTTACTGCATGCATCATTGCTTTTTCTGGAGTATTTTCCATCATAACTCTTGCTGATGTTTCTTTCATTCCTCCAATGAATCCTGAATGATGTCTATATACTTTTTGGTCTAATTTTTTTCCTGTTAAAACTGCTTCTTTGCAATTGATTATAATTACGTGGTCACCTGTATCGATTGTAGGTGTGTATGTTGGTTTGT
Source organism: uncultured Clostridium sp. (assembly GCA_947382445.1). The sequence continues at coordinate 6,693 of CANCZH010000032.1, forward strand.
GTTTTCCTTTTAATAGCTTAGCTGCTTCTGTTGCTACTCTACCTAATGGTTTTCCAGAAGCGTCAATAATATACCATTTGCTTTCAATTTCACTTTTTTTTGCGCTATATGTTGTATTATTCATGGTAATAATTACCCTCCATTCAATTTTTAATTTATTTATATAATTTATTTATTTGCCACCGGGGAGAAGCAAATTAATAAATTGATATTACATACAATGCGATAATATTTTAATACAAAGTTTAGCAATTGTCAACATTTTGGCAATATTTTCTTTATTTTAATATATTTTTTACTTAATCTATAAAGTTTAGTTGGTCTTGAGATGTCATAGAATCTATTCCATCTATATTATAATAATTTTCTGGTGTATTTCCTACTATTATTGATTCTGATAATAATATTTTATTTTCTATACTTTGTGATACATTTTCAAATGGTGATAATATGTTCACACTACAATTTATATCTAAGTATATTCTGTGAATTGATTGATTTACTCCAACTGAATAAAATTCTGTTTCTAATGAACTTGTTATTGTTCCTGATGGTATTACTTGTATTTCTATTTTTGGTCCTACATTTGAAAGTAATCTACTTCCTGTTAGTGAGCCTACTTTTATTCCTATTGTGGCTGTTTTCATTTCTAGAAATCTATTTTGTATTTTGTTTACTATTTCTGATTTTATTCGGTTTATTGCTACTACATTTGATTCTAGAAAAGTAACATTTCCTTCTGTATCCTCTTCAATATGTACTAGGTCTTTGTACGTATAGTTTTCCATTATTTTCTCTGTTTCTTGATTACTTATTTGTGTTACTAATACCTTGGCTTGATAAATACATTTTTTTGAAAATAGTGGATATATAACTTGGTTTAGTAAAATAGCAATGCTTATTATAATTAATGTTATAACAAGCATTATCTTGTACTTCATTTTAATTTTTATTCTTTTTCTTGAATATATTTTATCCATATTAAATTGCCCTTGGAATATATAATTTATCACCTACATTTATGCTATTTGCATTTTCAATTTCATTAATGTTTGTAATTTCATTAATTGTGCTTTTAAATTTTTTAGCAATATTCCAAAGTGAATCTCCTGGCTTTACAAAATAGATTATCATGCTGTATTCATCACCTTGTTCTTCTTCTCCTATTTCTATGTTATTTATTATTTCTACTTCTCCTTGACTTGAATTTGTATTTATTATTTCTATGTTTATTTCAATATCAATACTTGAATCTGCTAATATGTTTGCCCTTGTATTTGTTATTTGTAAGTTTACATCATTGTTTCCATCTAATGGTATTTGGAATTTTATACTTTCTTCTTTTTTGTTTATTGTTGTTTTTTCAAATGAACTATATAGACATTTTGTACGTATTTCTCCTTCTATCATTCCCTGTGTTCTTTCCATTCTTGTTATATTATATTCCATGTCATATATTTGATTTATATCTTCTATTATCATTTTCTGTTGTATTGTACTTGTTTGAATAATATTTCTTTGACAACTTTCTAATGATATTTTTTGTGTATTGCATTGTACTTTATTATTTAAGCAGTAAATATCTTTTACCATATTTATTTCTGACACTTGATACGCATCTCCTACACAATTAAATTCAATTTCTGCTTCTATTCCTGTATTACATTCTTCTACTGAAATCTTTTTAAGTGAAAATTCTACATTGCATTCGTTTGTATCTTCTACATTTTCTATATCTAAAAATCCCATCATTGGAACTTCTTTTTTAGTGATGAATATGTTTCCTGTTTCTGTCATATATAAACATTTGATTTCACAGTCTGCTTTTACTAGTACTTTGTTATAACTCATTTTTTTCTCTATGTTTCTTATTTCTGGTTTTATTTTTATTATTTCAACATTTTCTTGTACATTTTCAATTTCTAGTTTTTCTTTTATGCTTATTTTTGATTCTCCATGTCCAACAAAACTGTCCATTCTCATTGTTTGATTTAATGTTTGTAGTCCATGCATTTGATTTATTTCATGAATGCACTCTACTGTTTCTTTACTAGATGCTTTTATTTCACAATTTGCTTCTGCTTTTATATGAATTTTTCTTTCATTTATTATTTTTACTTCTGTTTTGGTTACATCTATTTTTTCTGCTGTATAGCAATTTTCATTTATTCCTGCCATTTCTATTACTTCATTAAATTCATCTTGTGTTACTAATACTCTGCTTGTTCCTTCACTTGTTAAATAAGCAATTCTTAGTATTACTCCTCCCTCTACTTTTATTTTGTTTTCCATTTTCTCTTTTTTGCATATATATGCTATTGAATTTTCATCTTGTACTTCTATGATGTCTGGTTTATTGTCTGGTAATATAAAGTCTTTTTCTATTGTTATAACCTTTCTTTTTGTTCCTAAACTTTTCTTTATATCCATTTTCTCATTTTGAATTTGCAATTCCATATTTGCCCTCCTTATTTATTATTACTAATATATATTTAAAGGCAAAAAAAAAATTCCTTTTTCAAGGAATTTTTTATGCAAATTCTTGTCTGTTTTTCTTTGAAATTATTGCTGGTGGTTCTAATGCTATATATTGTTCTCCGTCATAAACTTGAACTTCAACAGATTTTGTAAATATATCTGTATAATTATATGAACTTCTTCTTTCGTTTTCCTCAAATTTTACTCTAAAGTAAGTTGGGTATACTTGTTCAATAATAGCTTCTTTTTCAAGTGGCTTGCTTCTTTTTCCTGGTGATTCTTTCACTATTATTTTTTGACCTACTTTTTCTTCCATGTTTTTCTTTAAACTACTAATATCTGACTTATAAATCATTTAATCACCTACTTCATTTTTGATATCGTTAGTATATCACCATAGTCGATTTTTGTCAAAAATGTTATGTTTTTTGTAAGTTCATAAAACTCAGTATTATCAGAGGTTATACAGTTTTTAAATTATATTTTTTCTTTTATTTTACAATTATATTACATTTTCATTACATCGAGTATCTTTGTCATATTGCCTACTAATTTTTCTTTCCTTTTGCTCTATTTCCGCCTATTCCATTGTAATTACTTTTTAGTTCAGTTAAAAGATCTTCCATAGCTATATATTTCTTTGAATCTGTAAATGCAATTTTACTTGCAATTATAAGTGGGTCTCTGTATTCAACCATTATTCTTGCTGGTGATGATGCAAAATTTGCTCCTGCTAACATTATTTGTTCATAAAAACTTTCACATGCCCCAGCAAATATAACTAATTTTTCTTCTGATATTTCCCATCTTCTAGCATTTGTAACTGTTTCTATAAAGTATTTTGAATTTTTGTAGTTTGTGATTTGGTACAAATCTTGTCCTTTTTTGAACATTTTGTCATGTCCTGTTGCAATTAAAATATCTGGCTTGTATTTTTCTAGCAATCCTAAAACTCTCATTGGCTGTTCTCTCTCTGGTATGTTTTCTACTATTGCTTTTAATCCTAAGTTATTATAATAATTTAATGCTCTTTTTGAATATTTTCTGTCTCCATCTAAGTGTAGAATTATTGCTTTGCTTTTGGCTTTTTTATCATTTTTAAGACTTTCTGTTATCAATTTTATCACCTAGTAATAAAATATGATTCTACTTTTTACATGGTTCAGAAAATTTAAAGAGTACCTATTTTTTTAGGTACTCCTTATTTATTCTATTGGGTCTATATGTATTTGCCCTGGTCCAACTTGAATTATTACTTTAAATCCTTCTTCTGTTAGTTCTGTTTCTACTATTACCACGTTGCTTGAATTGTTTGCACTTTTAGAAATTTGTTGTTTATTTTTATCTTGTAAATTTGCCTTTATATAATTTCCATTGTTTAATAAGTATTTTATATATTCTTCTGCTGATTTTTCTTTGTTTTCATCTTTAAAAGTTAGTTCTAAAGTTTCCGAATCACGTGAATATTTTTGTATTTCTTTTTTTCCTAAAACTGTTTTTACTGATATAATTTCTTCATCATTTATTATATATTTGTCTGCATTTTCATATTTTTCTATGTTGTTTGATTTTACTGCAAAATATATAATAACTCCTACAATTATTAATAATATTATTGAGCAAATTATAATTATTTTTTTCTTCATAATTTTTCTCCTTTGTATCTTATATGGTTTTATTTTAGCTATATTTTATATAAAAAGTCAATATTATAATTTTATATTTTCATTTTTTCATATTTCTTTTTAGTAGCTAAACCTCCCCTTATATGTCTTTCTGCCTTGTTTTCATCTAAAATTTCTCTTACTTCTTTGAATAATTCTGTATTTATTTTTTCTAATCTTTGGCTTAAGTCTTTGTGTACTGTACTTTTGCTAATTCCAAATTTTTTGGCTGTACCTCTAACTGTATCTTTTGAATCTATGATATAGTGTGCTAATGTTATTGCACGTTCTTCGATTGATATTCCTCTCATAAAGAAAACCTCCACATGAATACTTTGTTTAATAGTATTCTGCATAAGGTTGTATTAGAACGTTTAATTTTTATTATATTTTTCTTTTAAATTTTAATTGTTATTTTATAATTATTCCTAATAGTTTTGAAAGTTCTATTGCCTGAAAATTGTTTACTATTGCACCTTTTATGTCCTCTATACTTGTTATAATTCCATTTATTTCGTTACTTGAAAAATCTATTCCATTTAATTTTGTTCTGTAAAATAGTACTTGATTTAATTGTGATGTTTCAAAATATATATGTTTTAATTTTGCATCTTCAAAACTTGCATTATTTAAATCGCAATTTTCAAATATTATTTCTTCTAAATTTGTATTTGAGAAGTTGGCATATTTAAGTATTGTTTCATTTGAACTAAAATGATAAACTCTAGAATCTACAAAATTACATCCTACAAATTTACTGTTTTTTATTTCTACTCTTATAAAACTGCTTTCCATAAATAAGCAATTGGATAAATCACAATTTTCAAATATTACATCGTGAAATGTTGCTCTTTCAAAGCTTCCAGAGATTTTGCAATTTTCAAAAATACATTTTTCAAATTCTGCATCTTCTGCATTTAAGTCATATTCTTCTAGTTTTGAAAATTTTTTATTTTCAATTATTATTCCATCTTTTCTGAATTCTTCTAATTCTTTATGTATATTGCTTTCTTCTAAATTATTGTTAATTATAGGCTTACATATATTCATTTTGATTTCACCTCTTTTGCTTTTTATATCACATTTTTTGTTTTTCGTCTGTACTTTTGCTTGAATTTTTTTATTTTTATCTATATTATATTTTTATATTTTTCTTTAAGGAGATTTTTCATGAAATTAAAAAAGATTATTTTTTTTATTTTATTTTTTTTATTTTTATTAACAATAAAGGCTAATGCTAGCTCTGCAGATATTGATATTTCTAAGATTGCAGATAGTTTCAATAATAGTATTTATGTTTCAAAACTTGCAAATTTAGGTGAATTTATTAGTGCTAAACAAGATTCTGCTGGAATCACTTTATCTTATGGAAATGACAATATTGTGTATCTTTTTGATAATAATAATATTTTGTGTGCTACTTATCCAACTTCAGACAAGTCTATTCGTAAAAAATGTGATATTTTAAGTGCTATTCTTATTGATACTATTTCTACTATGCAAGGAAATGAGCCTGGAAATTTGATTGCTTTTGGTCTTGATGATTCATTTTGTTATACTACTTTAAATGATAATGGTATTGCTAAAAATTATTTTAATGATACGAATTCTAATAGAGTAATTGATTTTAAGATAAACCCTTTTTTTAAATTGCCATCTTTAAAATCTGATTCTGCTATTGAAAAAAATAGTTTTTTAACTGAATATAAAACTTTGTACTCTGATGTTGATTGTTTTGTTAAAAAGGAAGATTTTATTTTTTATAAAACTTTTTCCGAAAATGGTAATATGGATTTGTACATAGGACAAGCTAGTGAGCTTAATAATTTAGCTTATGATTCTATTTTAACTGTTATTGATATTTTGTTTGATGATAATCGTGCTTCTATATATTTTAAGCAAAATTATAGTAATATTTCTAATGATAATTTTAACTTTAATGGTGTTTCTGTTGATACTTCAATATCTGAATTGCCTATTTCTAATGTAGATACTGTTCTACTTCCTTTGAATATGAAATATGCTAAATTTACTATTAATCGTGATATTGTAAAAGAAAATTTAAAGTTTATTCAAATTTCAGAGTCTAAAATTGGTGATTCTACTAGTAGTTCTGGCAAGATTTCTTTACCTATTATTGCTTTTCTTTTTGTTATGGTAATATTGGTATTTTGCTTAGTTATTTTTATTTTAAAAAATGTGATTAATCACCATAAATAGTTTTTAAAAAAGACCAATACAAGTTTTTAGCTTATATTGGTCTTTTTTTAGTTGTCAAAATTTTTATATTAAACTTTTGAATTCTTCTAAATCTTTCTTAAAGTTTTCAAATGCTTCTTTGTATAGATTTTCATCTAATGGATTTACTCCTGCTTCAGTTAATAGCTCTACTGGGCTTTTGCTTGAACCTGATTTTAAGAAATTTAAATATTTTTCTATTTGTTCTTTTTCTCCATAAAATATTCTTTTTGCAATTACTGATGATACGCACATGCCCACTGTATATTTATATACATAGTAATTGTAATAAAAATGTGGTACACCATAACATGTGTATTTTGAATATTCGTGTAAATTTACTTTATCTCCATAATATTCTTTTGATAATTTTTCATATATATCTGTTATTGTTTGATTTGACAATCCCTCATTATTAGCTGCTTTTTGATGTAGTATGTTTTCAAAATTTGCAAAAAAAGGTTGTCTATAACAGCATCCTATGAAGTCATCTAATTTTCTAAATAATAAAAATTTCTTTTCTTCGATGCTTGTACTATTTTTTATTAATAGTTGTATTAATAAGTTTTCATTTACTGTTGATGCAACTTCTGCTACAAATATTCTGTAATCGCTATTTACATATTCTTGATTATGATTTGATAAATATGAATGTACAGAATGTCCTAGTTCATGAATTAGTGTAAATACTGATTCTACATCATTTATATAGCTTGTTAGTATATATGGTGATGAATCATAACATCCTGATGAATATGCTCCATGTCTTTTTCCCTCATGAGGCATGTAATCTATCCATTTTTCTTCTCTTGCTTTTGTTAATATTTTTTGGTAATCATCTCCAAAGTTTTTAGTTGCTTCAAATATTAATTCAAAAGCATCATCTAATAAATATTTTTTGTCTGGTTCTTTTACTGCTGGATATCTTAAATCCCACATTTCAAGTGTTTGCTTATTCATTAGTTTTTTAATAACATCTAAATATTCTAAATAATATTTATGATAATCTTCATTTGCTGCTTTTAATACTTTGTAGAACAAATCTTCTGTTACTTCATCTCCAAATATACTTGCTTCTAATGGTGAGTTGAATTTTCTTACCTGACTGTAAAAAGCATCTTTTTTCATTGTCCCTTCTAGTGTACTTGCATATACATTACCAAATTTTTTATATACTTTATTTAGTTTTTCATATGCTTGTTTTCTAATGTTTTCATCTGGATTTTTATAAAATTCTTTTGCTGTTTCTTCATTTAAAAAGTGTTCTTTTCCATCTATTATTACTGGTTCAAATTCTGGTCTTAGGTTTGAATATGTTTTGTATGATGCTCCTAATACTCCACTTGCTCTTGCTAGTACTTCTTCTGTTTCATCACTTAGCATATGTGGTTTTGTTCTTAAAATATGGTTTATCATGTTTGTATATTTTTTACATCTTTCATCTTGTATTATTTTTTGTGCTTTTTCTTCGTTTTTTAATATTTCTAAATCTATAAATACTGTTTTGTTTCCTGCTTCTTCTGATAGTCCTAATATGTTTGAATTTAATTCTTGCATTTCGCTATTTTTTGGTTCTACATCCACAGCTAGGTGTGTATATGTGTACATTTTTTCCATCTTTCTATTGATCTTTTCTAGTAGTGTCATAAATTCTATAAAGATTTCTGGTGTTTCTAAAAATTTTCCTTTATATCTTTCTATTTTTGGTAGTTCATTTTTTACTTCTTGAAAGTCCTTTAAAAAAGCTTCTTTGTTTTGGTACATTGGGCTTAAGTCCCATTTGTACTTTTCATCAATTTCTTTTCTTTTCATTTCTACCTCCTTAATCTAAATTGTATTTTATCATAAATTATTGTTTTGTGAATATGTTTTATAAAAACAATTTTAGGAGGTTTTTATGGAGGATTTTCAAGACCCTTTTAATCCCGCTTCTCAATATGAACAGGGGTATCTTTATTATAAATTTTTAACTCAGCAAATAGAATATAAAATTAAGTGTAAAGAATTAGAAAAGTTAAATAAAGGTGGGAACTAGATTTTTAATGTACAGAACCATATATAGGAATAAAAAATCACTTTTTAATAAGTGCAAACGTAGATTTCGTAATAGTTTCTTAAAAAAATTAACTGAGGGTGCGCATAACTTGTATGCGGAGAGGCTCAGTTAATTTTTATTAGAAACTATCGAAATCGTAGAGAAGCCCTTATCTAAAAAATGATTTTTTGATTCCTATATAAATGGTTCTATATTATTAAATTATTTTAATTCTAATTCTTCTATTTTTTCTAATGTGTTTAAATCGTATGCTACAATTTTAGTTTCTGATAGTGTATATAATTTTTCTCCTATATAAATACTTCTATTTACATTAGTTCTATAATCTATTTTTTGTGCTATTTCACCATATTTTTCAAAGCCTTTTTCTAAATCTATTTTAAATATTGTAAAACTATTTTTATCATTTTTAGCATCGTATTCTCTGTATGTCACAGGAAATCCTATTAAATTTTTGTCTTTATTATAGAATAGGCATTTGTGATTATATGTTATTTCTGATGATGCATATTTTTCACCTATATTAATATTAAACATTTCCTTTGGATTTTCTAAGTCTGATACATCAAACATTGACATCTTCATATTTGCATTTGTTACTCTACCATATCCATTTGATTTTGTATTATATCCAATTCCTATAATATGTGTTTCATCATATGGATGCATATATGAACTATATCCTGGTATTTTTAGTTCTCCTTTTACTACTGGAGCTGTTGGGTTTGATAGGTCTATTACAAATAATGGGTCAATTTGTTTGAATGTTACTATATATCCTATTTTTCCTATAAATCTTACTGAATATATTTTTTCACCTTTAGCTAAGTTTTCTATTTTTCCAATTTCTTTTAAATTTTCATCTAATATATAGAGTTGATTTTCTGATTCTTCATCATATCCATTTGTTGTTGCTACTCTTAGGTTACCATCATATTCATCCATTGAAAATTGATTGTTTAAATTTCCTTTTATTTCTCCTTTGCATTTTAAAGAAATTTGTGAATTATTTAAATTGAATTTATATATAGTTGTTGTTGAAAGTTCATAATTGCCATAATTATAGTTTGTTTGTGCTATATATAGATTCTTTTCACTTGCATATACATCATCATTTGCTCCGAAAAAACTTTCAATGTTAGCTTCCTCATTATTATTTATATTAAATCCAGCTACTAGCATGTATGCATTACTTTCACTTTCTTTAAAGTATGCTATATCTGTACATTCTATTCTTTTTTCTTGATAGTTGCTTGCTGTATCTCTTAATAATGGCAATATTTCATCATCTTTACATCCATCATAATAATATGATCTTTTGCTACTTATAAAATATATGTTTTCTCCTATCATTCTTGAATTTTGATAATAACCATCTAAACCAACTTCTCTTACTCGTTTTGGTTCTTCTTTTTTTGAAATATCATATACTATTGCTTTTGCCATTGAATTTGATTTTACACTTACATAATCTCTTACAATTCCTATTGTTTCTGTTATAGTTTTATTTTCTTCATATTCACTACTATTTCCAAGAATTATTAATTTATCTTTATTAATGTATATTTCGTTAGGTGTGAATTGTTCTTTTTTCTCTTTTATCTCTATTTCTGAAATTGTTTTTAGAGTATCTGCTTTTATTATATATACTTTTGAATTTTCTATATAATAGATGTATTCTCCATCTGTTTTGACTATATCTGCTTCGTCAACATTTTCTACTTGTGTATTTGTTTTTGAGTAATTAGTTTCTTGTTGTTTTTCTTCTTTTGCACTAGAAGTATTTGTCATTATGGTATCTAAGGCTATCCCCTCTGATTTATTTAGATCCCTTGAATTTGAATTTTCTTTTAATACTTCTCTTAATTGTTCAATATTTTCAAATCTAGGTAAGTCATTTTTTTCTTTTTTAGCTATTGTTTTTGTTTCCTGATTTTCATGTGGTAATTGTTCCTCATTTGGTTTATTTCTTTCGTAATATAATGTTATTACTGAAAACATAATTACTATAACAGCACATGCTGCTAGAAGTTTTCTAAATGGTATTATTTTATTTTTTTCTGTATTTTGAGTAATTTTTTCAAATGTTTTTTGTTTTAGTTCTTCACTTGCATGAATTTCATCTATTGCTTTTTTATAATTATCTTTATTCATTTTCAAATCCTCCTTTTAATTTTTGTTTTAGGATTTCTCTCGCTCTAAAAGCCCACGTTTTTACTGTTCCTTCTTTTGTTTTCATTAATTTAGCTATTTCTTTTACTTTGTATCCCTCATAATATAATAGGTAAATTACTGTTCTATAATTTTGAGGTAATTCGCATACAATGGAAAATACATCGTTTTCTTCTTTATTTTCAAATACAATATTTTCATCTAATGTTACCACTTTTTTATTCCAACTAGAATTATTCATATTTTTAGTTAAGTTTATTGTTACTCGTATAAACCATGCCTTTTCATGCTCTTGATTTTCAAAATCTGGCATTTTCTCACTAAATTTTATGAATACTTCTTGAAATATATCTTCTGCATTTTCTACACATCCACACCTGGTTAGCGCTATTCTATATACCATGTCTGAATATTTTTCTATCATTTCTTTTATCTTATTTTCTCTTTGCATGTTTTCCTCCTATCTATCCTTAATACAAATTAAATTGATATTTGGTTTCACTTTTTTATATATTATCAAAAAAAGATAGTAATTGTAAATTACTACCTTTGGCTCTATTATAATGTAAATTTTTAAATAAATTTCAATTCTCTTGCATTTAGTTTGATTTGCTCAATAATGATCCTAAGCTATCATATGCTTCTATGTAATAGGTATATGTGCTTTCATTATCTGTTGTAGTTGATGTTATGTTTATATCGTTATTTTCAGTATTTTCTGTTATTGTTATGCTTGGTGTATTTGGATCTGCTTCATCATTTGCTAATGTGTCTGTATATGTGTTTCCTGTTAATTTTTGTTCTAAATTAACTATTATTTCCCATTGTCCAACTACTTGTATAGCTGTGATTTTTTTCGTTCACTTTTTGTCCACAAATAGTACATTCTTCCCAATGTTGATTTTCATCATACATTGTTTTAAATATATGTTCATGTTCTAGATTTCCATTGTCTTCTAAATCTGTTATATCAACTGTTGTAACTTCATTTGCCGTTTGTATTTCTTCTGTTTTTGATATTTTTTGTTTTATATTTTCTATTATTGATATCTTGTTTACTTTGCTACAAAATAATATCACTATTCCTAAACTTAATATTATTGCTATACTCGTTATTATTTTAAATCTCTTTTTCATTCGTTCATTTCCTCCTAGTCTATATTTATACTCTATTTTTAATATACGTTATTCTTTTTTCAAAGTATATGAAAACGCCTTTTATAACATATATGTAATATGCATAAAATAGATTTTTTGAGTCTTAATTTTTTACACATAAAAAAACTTAGAGTTCACTGTCGCTCTAAGTTCCTTTTATTTAAAATAACATTAACAAGAATACATTTTTTCAACTATACCTATATCTATTTACTCATTTTCTTCTAATAACCAATCAATTACATTTTTATGAATTATACCATTTTGTGAAAAATCAAATTTATCCATTGTTAAAACATATTTAGGATAGTTATCTTCTATTGGTTTAAATGCTCCAAATTCTCTTTCAATAACAGAATCATCTGCTAAAATATACGCTACTTGAATATATATCTTTTCTTTGAATCTTGTTGCTATAAAGTCTATTTCTCCGTTTTCTAGATTTCCAACTTTAACATCATATCCTCTAGATATTAATTCATTATATACTATATTTTCTAAATATGCTCCTAGTTGTGGTCTTTTTCCAATATTCATTATTTGACCAAATCCCAAGTCTGTTAAATAATATTTATATTTACCATTTAATATTCTTTTTCCTCTAACATCATATCTATCAGCTTTATTTATTATCATGGCTTTTGTCATATATTCTAAATAGTTGTATAAAGTTATTTTTGAAACTTCTCTGTCATCTTTACTTGCAAAATAATTTGACAGACTTTCAGCAGAAAAATTTTGTGATGGTGTTGTAACTATATATTCTACTATTCTATTGAATAAATCTAAATCTTTTATATTAAATCTAGTTATAATATCTTTTACTAAAATAGAATTATATATGTCTGATAAATAAGTTCTTGTTTGAACTTGATCTATCATCATAAATCTTTGTGGCATTCCTCCCCAAGTAATATAATCATCAAATGCTTCTTCTATATCTTTTCTATTTGTTATATTTTTTAACTCACATACTTCTTTAAATGTGAATGGATAAGTTTTAAAACTTACATATCTTCCTGCTATGTGTGTAGCAAGATCACCAGATAATAAATCACTATTAGAACCAGTTATAAATATTGATACATTTTTAGAAGCCTTAAATGAATTTATTGCTTTTTCCCAGTGTTCAACATTTTGAATTTCATCAAAGAATAAGTAATATTTATCTTCGTTTATTATTTTCTCTTTAATGTAATTGTGTAAATCCATATCATTTTTTATAAAAGCATAATCTTCATATTCAAAGTTTATATATATTATTTGAGATTCTGATATTCCTTTTCCTTTTAATTCATCTATTATTTGTAATAATATAACTGATTTACCACATCTTCTAACTCCCATTATGACTTTTATTAAATCTTGGTCATAAAATGGTCTAATTTTAGATAAATATTTTTCACGAATAATCATAATTTTCTCCTTTTCGATCCATTTATTTATTTTATTGTATCGTAAATCATCTTTGTTGTCAATAATTTTGTTTATTGTGCTGAACAAAATTATTGCTTGACGTAATTTTGTTTAGTACATTTTCATATTATTAAAATATTTTTTTGAACCTCATAATATTTTTATTTCTCTCACAAAATTTTCTCTTCTTTGAATATTTTTTCGTTTTTTGTAAAAAATATTCAATAACATTAATTTGATTTACTTAGTAATGTTCCTGTGCTGTCATATGCTTCTATGTAATAGGTGTATGTACTTCCGTTATCTGTTGCAGTTGATGTTATGTTTATATTGTTATTTTCAGTATTTTCTGTTATTGTTATACTTAGTTTGTTTGGATCTGCTTCGTCATTTGCTAAGATGTCTGTATATGTACTTCCTGTTAGTTT
>CANCZH010000033.1 GCA_947382445.1 uncultured Clostridium sp.
CCAATTATCTATTTTTTTCACAAAAGGCTTGACTTTTAATAGTTAGTCTCCTTTATTTTGTATTTCTTTTTATCCTTTCTTTTGCTTCTTCAATAGTTTCATCATCATTTCTTAAAAATTTGTCTACAAATTTGTCTTCGATTTTTTTGTATCCAGATACTGTTCCATTTTCTATTTTCTTATATTCATCTACAACTCCTTTTTCAATCTTTTTGTATCCTTTTACTACTGTTTCTTCAATTTTCTTGTTAGCGTTTTTTAATTTTGACATATAAACTCCTCCTTTCTTTATTTCAACACTTGTTGTTTTAACTTAACAATAGTATAATGTTGATATATATAAAAAACAATCGTCAATTCATCGACATTTGTTGGAATAATGGAGGTTTTAAATGAATACACCTAATAATAAAAGGAAAAAAGAATCTCAAAGTAAGATTGAGAAGACCTTTTTACAATTATTGCAAACAAAAGAGTTATCAAGTATTTCAGTTACAGATATTTGCAAAATATCAAACTTAAATAGGACAACTTTTTATTCTAATTATATTGATATATATGATTTGGCTGATAAAATAAAAGAAAAACTAGAAGCTGATGTTGCAGAAATATATAAATATGAAACTGATAATCAATATAATAGTAATGATTTTTTAAAGTTGTTTCAACATATAAAGGATAATCAATTGTTTTATAAAACTTATTTTAAGTTGGGTTTTGATAATGAATATGGAATTTTTCGATATGATACTAATTTAGCTAAGAAACATTTTAATGATAAATTTATTGAATATCATATTGAATTTTTTAGAAATGGATTAAATAGTGTTATTAAGTTATGGCTTGAAAATGGTTGCAAGGAATCTCCTGAGGAAATAAATTCTATAATTATAAGTGAGTATTGGGGCAGAAAAAAAGATTGATTAGCTCAATCTTTTTTCATTTATTCTAATTCTGTGAAAAAAATGCTGGAAATATACCTATTTTTGAACCAATTGTATGAAATATTGGAAAAGTAATTAAAACTATTATTAATTGAATCAACATAACTGTTCCATCAACATAATATTCTGAACTAATTACTTCTGCTTCACCAACCATATCAATATAGAAGTCTTTACGGTCTAAATGTTCTTTATATTCAATTTGCTCTATAAATGTAGTTTCACTACTTAAATCTGCTTCAACAATTCTACCTACTGGTAAAATAGAATCTCCGCTATAAATTGAATCTCCAATATGAGTTACACCATCATTATTGACTCTTGCAGCAACTTTTTCTCCTGATGGTAATGTTACAGCATATAAATACATTCCTTTATAATATCCTGCTCCTTTATTACGATATTCAATTCCTGGTGATACAATTGTAAAATTGTCGTGTGATAATAGGTCTTCAATATTTTCAGCTCTAAATATATCTTCTGAAGCTTTTCCACCTATTTCATTAATACCAACTTTCTTTTCTTCTGTGTAACTCTCGTATTTCTTTTCTAATATATTAGTAGCTATTTTTCCAGCTCCTATCGCAAGTAGTACACTAAGTAATAAACATAACCAAATATCAAATCTTAAAATATGATATCTCATAATTATTTTAACTCCCTTTTTTTCAACTATACATTACCATTTAAAAAGTAACTTTTCAATATTTATTTCTAATGTATATTTTCTCTTATTTTATTATATTTTTTAGTGGGATAGCTATTTCTTTTAATTTTTCAAAGCAATCTTTAGCCTTTTTAATTTCTAATTTATTCATCGTAACATATCCTCTTGATGTTCCATCACTAGGTAAATCAACAAGTAATGCATAATCATCAATTCCAATCCATCCATCTTTAACAATTTTTAAAAGTTCTGGGTATTTGTCTTTTAATTCATTAATATCAATAAAACTTGTTATTATTTTATCACTAGCTAAATACCTTTCTATATATTTATTGCTTTTATATTTTTTTGCTTTATCTTTACTAAATAAAAATATTCTTTCCATTTTAACACCACGATTTACAGCATCAAAATTACTTTCAATAAATTTTTTCTCAGCTGGGTCCTCATTCCATTCATTATCCATCATAGTAGATATAATCCACATTTCAGAACCACTTTTAGTTTCAGAGAAAAATTTATCTAAAATTCTATAAAACTTCCCTGAATCTAAATCTTCTGTTTTTGATTGTTCATCAACAGATAAATATCCACCGTCTGATACAAGTGAACTTCCATTCGTATATTTATGTCTTGTTAACATCAAATAAATATCATCTGCTATTTCGTGTGGATACCCTAATCTCTTCATTGGAATTGAATTTTTTGCTTTGTTAAAAGAATCATCATTTTCCATAACTCCACCTATCCATCCAGCCATTACAGAATTAACTCTTACACCGTACATTTCAGTAAATACATTAGCAAATGTTTGAACTAGATTTACTTTTGCAGCTTGTGCAGAAGCATATGCTGATGCTCCAAATGAACCACGATATGCCTCAATGCTGTTTACCATAACTATACTTGATTCAAAATTCATTTTCTTTACTATTTCTCTAACTAATAAATTAGCAGCAAAAACATTTACTTTATAGCTTTCTTCAAATTTATCATAATCAAAATCAAATGCATTTTCAAGTTCAAAATAAATTTCCATGAATACAAATCCAAATATATCTTCATTTATCTCTGATATAGTTTTTAAAAGAGATTCTCTATTAAAATAATTAACTGGTTTTAATTCGATGTCATTATTTATTAAATCATTATCAATCTTACTATCTTGCTGATATAATCCAATAATATGGTATCTTTTTTCTAATAATATCTTTGATAATTCTTTGCCTATTTCTGAATTTATTCCTGCAATAATCACAATTTTTTTATCTGAATTTCCATTTTTATTTAAATAATCCATTTTTATCACCACATATAGAGTATACTGAATTCAGAATATTGTCAATATATAATTTTTACAATATTTAATTTGCTAATTTCTATTATGAAACAAAAATACTCTATACAATAGTTATGCATAGAGTATTTTTAATTAGTTTTCTATTCATTCTTCTACTTTTGCTGTATCAACATAGCTTCCTTGTATTACTACTTCATGAGTAACAAATATATATCTTTTTTACAATACTAATGCTTTTTTAGGGCAAAAATTTGAACATTTGCCACATCTTATGCATTTATCATAATCTATTTTAGGTGCTTCAAAATCTTTTTGGCTTAATGCTCCAACTGGACAAACATTTACAGCTGGACATTTATGATTTTGAGGACAATTCTCTATTATTATTTTTAGTTTTCTCTCCATGCTTATCTCCTTTTTACAATAAATTATTTATTGTATTATTTAATTCAGATTTTGTACAAAAACCAATGCTACTTTTTACAATTTCTCCATTTTTAAAAAACACAAGTGTTGGTACACTCATTATGTCGTATTTTATTGCTAACTCTTGATTTTCATCTACATTTACTTTGCAAACTTTCACACTATCTGAATATTCATTTGCTATTTCTGAAATAATTGGAGATAGCATTTTACATGGTCCACACCAAGTTGCAAAAAAATCAATTAAAACTAACTTATCTGTATTAGTTATCTCTTCGTTAAAATTACTTAAATTTAGGTTTATTTCACTCATTTATTTTTCCTCCTTTAATCTATACTTTTGTAATAAAGCATACAATGACAATATCCCTCAAAATTTGGGTCTTTAATCTGATTTTTAAATTCTTTACACATACATTTAGTTTCATCTGTTCTTTCTGTTCTGCAAGGACAATAGCCACCTGTCTTTTTCAATCCCTCTTTTATTGTGTCTACAACTTCTTTATTAGAATTTAACTTTACTCCCAAACTTGTCTCCTCCTTTAATTTTCTCTACCTATTTTACTACAAATTAATATTTTTATGAATACATAATAACGCAAAAGCAAATAGTTTGCAACAAATTATTTGCTTATATTAGAATTATGCATAAAATTAGGCTCAAAGTAGCAACAATAGGATTTACTTTCTTTATTATAGGTAATTTAATTTTATCATCTAATAAAAATAATCCAACAGTAATTAAACTTGTTCCTAAATTTTTAGTTATCATAAAATCAATTGTTTTTTGCATAGATGTTAATATTGAAAATTTATATATAAATTCTGGTGCACACATTAAGTACAAACAATATGCTATTCTCCATGCGGTATTCATAATAAAAATTAAACTATATTTTTGAACTCTATTTATATTTTTCTTCTCTTCTAGTTTCTTCAAAATAAAAACTAATCCAGCAAAAGTACATCCTTCTAGTAGTATTGAAATTGCTGGATTAATTACTTTATCTAATCGTATACCTGTAAATATATCTAATAATTTTATACTGCAACTTATTATAGAAATAACGATTATTGAACTGATTTTTCCTGTTGATTTATATACTTGTCTCATAAAGAAAAATGCTATTGGAAGCAATACAAAAGTACTACTTATATTAGTTAAATGCACTAAATATCCTAGAGTTGCTTCAACAATTCCCCATAAAGCTCCATAAAAAATATTAACACTTAAAAAAGACATATTAACCTCCATTTCTTACTAGTTAACTATATGTCCTTTTTTCTTTTATATTACCTTTTCTTTGCATTTGGAAACACAGCTTCAACAGCTGAGCGTATTTCATCGTAACTTGTACATCTACATAAATTGGATTGAAGCCATTCTTCGATTGTATTTTCATCTGCATTTGGATTATTCATATATAATGCATGACAAACTATTAAAAATCCTGATGTGCAATATCCACATTGAAAAGCACCACAATCTACAAAAGCCTGTTGAATTGGAGTATTTTTTAGTCCTTCTATTGTAATTATTTCATGACCAACCGCTTCTACTGTTAATATTAAACAAGATTTCACAGGATATCCGTCCATAATAACTGTGCATGCACCACAGTCTCCGTTTTTACATCCTGGCTTTGCTCCAGTTAGTCCGAGCCTGTGTCCTTAATGTATCTAATAATAAATCTGATGGTCTTACCATAACTTTAATTTTTGAAGAATTAACATTTAACTCTAATACAGTTTTATCTTCATATATAGTCATTTTACATTTTCCTTGTATAATATATTTAGGTTTTTAAAAGGTTACCCATAAACCTTTATAGATAATTATGTTAATCGATGATATAATTATCTATGTTAGCACTGTGGACTCTTAATTTTTCTTTCTAAAAAATTATAAATTAAAATTATCTAGAACTTTATTAACTGTATTTTTTAAAACAAATTCTCTATATTTTTTTGAACCATCAATATTATCCATTGGACTATCTGGTAAATTTTTAATTATCTCGTTTAATTCGTTTTCTCTGTTTAAATTTGAATTATTTAATATTTCTTCTATTTTCTTACTTCTAAATGGAAAACTACATAAGCCTGAAAAAGCAATTTTTAGACTATTGTTATCTATTAAAGCTGTTGTTGTAAGTAATGGATAATCTATTTTATCACTTTTGGTCTTTTTTACATGAATGTATGGCATGTCTAAATACTTTGTGTCAATTGCAAACTTTGTAATGAATTCATTGTCTTTTAGTATTATTTTTCGATTAAAAATTTCATCTATATTTTTTTCTATCTCAAAAGTGCCATCATATATAAATACTTTACTGTTGCTCAATAATAATGGTAAAACGCTTTCTCTGTATATTATACTACCACATACATTACCACCAATTGTAATTCTATTTTGATTTGTATGGTCTGCTATTCTTCCGAACAGTTAAACCGTAGCAAAGGAAATATGTTTGATGTTTTTATTCTAGTTAGTGTAACACAACTACCAATAATTAATTGATTATCTACTATCTTCATCTCCTGCATTTCTGGTATGGATTTTAAATCTATTACTACGTCTATATTAATACTTGAAACTCTTGCCATTGTTATAATTTCAGATCCACCAGCATAAAACTTTACTTTTTTTCCATCATTTTTATATTTGTTATACACATCTGATGCTTCTTTGAAGGTATCTGGTTTGCAATAAATAATATCATTTGGAATCATAATTTACCTCCGTTTTTGATTAAAAATTGTTTCTGATGTTATTGGAAAGGTGTCTAGTTGTACATTAGCTGCTAATGACAATGCATTTCCAAGAGCTGCTGGCATTCCTATAATTCCATGTTCTGAAAATAATCTTGCACCATATGGAGCATCTATTTGTGGTGTTTCAATATATCCTACTAAATAATGTGGTTCAGCTCCTATGTGAAGTAATTTATAAGTTCGCAGGCTGGTATTTAATAAAATAGAATTCTCATTATATTTAAATTCTTCCCTAGAAGCTAAGCTTAATCCCATACTCATTCCACCTTTTATTGAGCTTTCCAAAGTTTTTAAGTCTAGGATTTTTCCAATATCAATAACTGTTGCAGCATTTATTAATCTATACGTATATTCTGTCAAATCTAATTCAACTTCCACAGCTTGAGCTCCTACAGTCCAAGATTGTCCAGTCTTTCCTTTTCCTGTATCTTCAGATAAAGTAGTAATATGGTTCATAATATAACTGCCTCTACCAATAACTTGTTTTCCTACAATAATTTCGCTTTCAGGAATCTTTACTCCAAATGCCAAATCTTGAAAGCCAATATTGAATTTAGGATTACTTTTCACAAATATTTTTTCTTCACCATAATCCAAATCTTCTGGGTTTACTTTTAATGCAATTGAAGCATTGCTTTTAAGCTGAGAAATTAAATCATCTGCCGCATTTAATACAGCTCTTCCCAATAGATAAATAGACATACTGGCAACAGTTTTCCAGTACTCAGGTGTAGTTCTTGTATTAATATCAAAATTTACGTATATTCTTGAATAATCCATTCTCAATTTTTGAGCTAATATCTGAATAAGTTGATTTCTATTTCCAGAACCTATTTCGACAGCCCCTATATTTAAGTTTATAGTTCCATCTGTATTGAAAGTTATAACTGTTGCAGCTGACGCATCACTGTTTGGATTAGGCGTTTTCCAAAATAAGCTAATTCCTTTGGCTCTTACTTTATTATCACCAATATTTATTAAGTTTCCTTCATTCCAATTTATTAGCCCTTTTAATTTGTCTATGCATGCACCAACATTTCCAGTATTACTTTCAGTTATTTCAACCTGTGTTGGTGAAAAATTTCCAGGTAATATGCTATTTTTTCTTCTAAATTCTAATTCGTCAATACCACATTTTTTAGCAAGTTCATCAATTACTCTTTCTATACAAAAAGTATAAGATTCGTGAGAAAATCCTCTATATGCAGTTGAGAAATTGTGATTTGTGTATACACATAAAGAATCGCAAAACAAGTTTTCTATGTTATATGGACCAGTGCAATCGACAGCTATTGCTTTACTCATGTTAGGAGAAATATCGGTATATGCTCCTGTATCTAAGTTAAAACTCATTTGTGCTACTTGAATTTTTCCGTCTTTTGAAGCTCCAATTTTTATATTGGCATCTAATCCTAATCTTGATGGTGCAGTAGTAATATCTTGTTCTCTAGGAATAATTACTCTAGTCTTTTTTCCTCCAACTGCTTGAGTAGCAATATAGGCTAAAAGTTCTAAAAAAACAGGAGATTTTCCTCCAAAACCTCCTCCAACAAGTCCAACATTTACAACAACATTTCCTTCATCTATATTAAATATTTTACTGATTAATTTTTTAACCTTATATGGAGATTGAGTTGAACTCCATATTATAACTTCTCCATTGCTTGAAATCTTGGCATCAGATACTCTAACTTCCATAGCAATATGGTCTGATTTTTTTAAAGAAAAGTTCTTTTCTACTATATAATCACTTTTAGCTAGTCCATCTTCTAAATTACCTTTTCTTATTTTATAGCTACTTGCTATATTAGAATTTTCTACTGGAAACACATCTTCTGTTTTTGCTATATACATTGTAGCATTTTCGTGAACTAATGGTGCATTTGGTTTTAGTGCTTCTGTTACTGAATTAATAACAGGTAATTCTTCATATTCAATAAAAATTGCTTCACAGGCCTTTTCTGCAATATCTTCTGAATCAGCTACGACTAATGCAATTGGTTCCCCATAGTATCTTACTTTTTCCATTGCTAATATTGGTCTATCTTCTAATGTTACACCTGTTAAAATGCTAATATCTTGTCCTGTTATAATGGCTTTAACTCCTTCTATTTTTTTAGCATTTTCTAGTTTTATATTCTTTATTTTTGCATGTGCTTTTACGCTGGTTTTTAATCTAGCATATAATAGTCCTGGCTCATATTTATCTGCTGTATATTTAGCGTCTCCAGTTACTTTATCCCATGCATCTTTTCTTTCAACTGATTCGTTAAGTGGCATAAAATTCTCCTTTTTTATAGTATTAGTAATTTTTAGGAGGATTATACACTTATTAAAATCTATATAGTTAAACTTACATGTTCTTATTTTATATAAATTGTAATTTGTGCTACAAATAATTTCAAAATTTCTTTCGAGTCAATACTATCCCAACAATTGATATAATAAAGATAATTGGTGCTATCCTAATAAATAGCCATTCAAACGAATGAAAAGCAACTCCTAAAACAGCATTTTCGGGATCATTATAATTCCAATTAAAATACGGACTATTTAATAAAATTAAAGAAATAAAAATTAGTATGATGATTACACATAATAAAATTAGTATCCAATGAATCATTTTTCTTCTTGCATTCTTTATTTGCAATAGTTGTAAGTTTATTACCTCCAATTTTTCAGAAATTGCTTTCAAATCATCTACTTTAGACTCTGAAATATTTTCTCCAAGCAAAGTGCTTACCGGTGTTTCAAGAGCCTCTGATATCGAGATTAACATTTCCGAATCAGGAACTGACAATCCTTGCTCCCATTTAGAAATTGTTTGTCTTACCACATTTAATTTGACAGCAAGTTCTTCTTGTGAAAGTCCTCTTGATTTTCTTATTGATTTAATGTTTTCTTTTAACATTTTAGAACAACTCCTTTCTTTACAAACTATTATATAAAGAATAGTCCGTTGCTACAAGCAATGCTTATTAACATTCAAGATTTATAGCCATAAAATTGTAATTTAACGTACTCCTATAATCTTTTTTAAAATAGGAATTTTACTAATAATTTCATACAATAATATAGTTACTATAAAACTTCCAAAAATAATACATATTTGCAAAACAATATTATCTATCATCATTAGAGAATAGTAACCAACTATTACTAGAATTGTTTGATGTAAAATATATATCGAAAATGATGCCTTTTTAAAGTAATTGGTAATTTTGTTTTCTTTATTTAAAAATATTTTGCCTATAATTATATAAGATAATATTCCAAGCCACCCCACAAAATTTACAAACAGATCTCCATAATAACTATATTTAAAGTATAAAATTATAAGTATTATTTGTGATATAGAATATAGGGATAAAATTATTGTCTTATAATTTAATATTTTTTCTATAAATTCATCGCTAAATAAGTAATAACCTAGCAAATATAATAACATATATTTTCCTATACTTTGTCCTCCAAAGTTTCCTATATGATATACTATAAAAATTGGAATAAACAATAATATAATTTGAAACATATTTACTTTATTTATTTTACTATCAACTTTATTAAGTGGTATTTTTTTTATTACTAATAATGTTATTAAAGCAATAATAAACAAATATAGTAGAAACCATAAATGTCCAAAAGTAAACATTCCGTCATAACCATTCAAGTCAGAAAAGTGTGTAAAAAAATATTTAAAATTATCTATGATTCCACCATTATAATCAAAAAAGAATTTGCGAGCATATAAAGTTTGAAATGGAATAAGTAGTATTAGTCCACTAATAAATGGAATCAATATTTTTCTAGTTCTTTCTTTTATAAAATCTCTAGTATTTCTTTTTTCTAACGAATATCTGGCTGATATACCTGCAACAACAAATAAAATAGGCATAAGCCAAGGACTTACTAATACAATCAGAGAACTTAAAATATTATTATTTCCACCCCATATATAAAATTTAGTTCCAAAATTATTCCAAATCATAAAAGTATGGTATGGGAACAATAATAATATTACAATAGTTCTTATATTATCCAAATAATGTTTCCTCATAATTTTCTCCACTTCAAATTGTAATTTAAATTACTCTATATCAAAACTTTCTGTTTTTAAATCACAATAATATCTACCACTTGTAGCAGTAAATTTTAAAACGCAATAATCTGGATCGGTAACTCCTTTTTTATAAAACATTGTATCACCCGTTTTCCAAATCATATTTTTAGTTTCTTGGTCTGTTAATACTTCCATCTTTCCTTTTAACATAACACCCACATACTTAACTAGCCCTTTATGATAAAAATATATACTAGCATTAGTATTGCTTTGATATTGTTTTACTCTCATAGATGAAGTGTTAGTAGAAAAATAAAATTCTTTTAAGCCTTTGCGCTTTCTAGGCTTAAGCATTGCTTTTACATTAGGATAATTTTCATTATCGATAGAACTTATAAAACTAACTTTTTGCTTATCAATAAATTTTTCTATTTTCTTTAAATCCATAAAACTTCATCTCTCTTTCAATTTATTGAGATGATTATAACATAAAAGGTATATAGTTTCAAAACTATATACCTATATATTATTTACCAATTCTCATATCTCTTATTTTTATTCAAAATAGTTACTCTTTTCATATCTTCAAGAGCATTTTATTTAAATTTTATATTACATTAATTCTTTTCCATCATTAAATGCTTGACCAACTTTTTTAGTTACTTCATAGTATCCGTGAGTAAATGGGTCATAAGCAATTGTATTCATTTTAGATATGTCTGGATTTCCATTTTCATCTAAATATTTTTCATCAATAGATAAATTTACGATTTCACCTAGAACTCCATATTCTCCGTCAACTTCTACTGCTTTACATTCCATGCATACTGGATATTCTTTAATTATTGGTGCATTTACATGTTCACTTTTTATTGCTGTCATTCCTGATTTTTCAAATTTGTCTTTTACATTATTTTCTAAAACAATACCAAAATAATCTGATTCTTTTAAAGTTTCATTAGTTGCTAATGATACTTTATTTTATTATACTATTTTTTAAGTGAATTGCTTTTATTTTCTTATATTTATTTTTTACTTTTTGTAAATATCTAATCCTAATTCTTTTAGCCAATTTTCAACTTCTATTGGTGCCTGTTCCATATATTTCTGTTAATTTTAAATGCATTATTTTTTAAAATGCCTACTCTTAGAACAAGTAATATAACAACTCTCATTAAAGATAATGTCATTGCTTTTATTGCTTGTTTTCTCATCTTTTGCACTAAGAGAAATGCTAAATAACATTCATAGATCTATTACCTCCTTAAATTTTAGACATAAAAATAGCGTAGAAACCCTTTGTCGGATTTCTACGCATTGTTTTGCTGTCCATGATTTTTTGTATTTTATAAAAATTTTTATTAATTTGTCAAGATAAAAAATAAATTTTTTTACAATTCGGAAATCATTGTATCATAATGACTATTTATTATATTGTTTGTATTTATGCCCATTTCTTTTGCAATATTCAATAATTGTTCTTCGTAATTAATATCATTCTGTTCATTTATCAATATTTTCTACCTTAAATTTTAATTCTATTTCTCTCATATTACATTTCTCCAATTATAATTTATCATACTCTTCATCAGTCACTGGCTCACACCATTCATTTGATGTTTCTTCTCCAGGAACTTCTACTGCAATATGACTAAACCAAGAGTCTTTTTTAGCACCATGCCAATGTTTAACGTTAGCTGGAATTACTACAACATCTCCTGTTTTTAAGCTTTGTGCTTCTTTTCCCTCTTCTTGATACCAACCTTCTCCATCTATATAAATAAGAATTTGACCTCCATTTTTACTTGAATGATGGATATGCCAGTTATTTATACATCCTGGTTCAAATGTAACATTTGCTAAAAATACTGATGACTCTCCTGGTTTTGTCAATGGATTTAAATATGAGTTTCCTTTGAAATATTGGGCAAATGCTGTATTAGGTTCTCCTATTCCAAACCCACCACCATGAATTTCTTTTATATTTTCATCTTCATAAATTTCTTTAACTAGTGAAAATGCACTCCATGCTTTTGGCCATCCTGAATAAAAAGCAAGTTGTGTTATTATTTCAACAGCTTCTTCTTTTGTTATTCCATGTTTTTTTCCTAAAATTAAGTGTGATTTTAATTGTGGAAATAAGCCTTGTGACATTAATGCAGAAATTGTTATCATACTTCTGTCTTTTAATGACAATTTATTTTCTCTACTCCATACTTCTCCAAATAATACGTCATCATTTAACTCTGCAAATTTTGGTGCTAGTTCACCCAAATTTTCTCTTCCAGCAGTTTGTTTTTCCATTTTAAATTCCTCCCTATATTAATTTTTTATAAGTTAGTCTTTATATCTTTTATATACCTTAGAGTAAACTTTAAGTCAATAGCTTAATAAAAAAATAACTCAATTATTTTTTAATTGAGTTATTTTTTATATATTAGGAAAGCCAAAGAGAAAAGTAAAAATTATGCTAATTTAATGTCTTTCCTATTTGTTCTTAATATTAACTTATTTTTAGTAATTTTCTGCCTTTATTTCAAAATATGCTTTTGGATGGCTACAAACTGGACAAACTTCTGGTGCTTGTTTTCCTATTACTATATGTCCACAATTTCTACATTTCCAAATTTTATCTCCATCTTTAGAAAATACTAAGCCATCTTCTACATTTTCTAATAATTTTTTGTATCTTTCTTCATGTTCTTTTTCTATTTTTCCAACAGCTTCAAATAAGTATGCAATACGGTCGAATCCTTCTTCTTTTGCTTCTTTTGCCATTCTATCATACATATCTGTCCATTCAAAGTTTTCTCCTTCAGCAGCTGCTTTTAAGTTTTCTGCAGTTGTTCCAATTTCTCCACCTTGTAGTAATTTAAACCACATTTTTGCATGTTCTTTTTCGTTATCTGCTGTTTCTTGGAATATTGCAGCTATTTGCTCATATCCTTCTTTTTTTGCTTTACTTGCAAAATAAGTATATTTATTTCTTGCTTGAGATTCTCCTGCAAAAGCCTCCATTAAATTCTTTTCTGTCTTAGTTCCTTTTAGTTCCATTTAAAAATCCTCCTTATTTTTTATTTTTGATTTACAATTTTCACATATTCCATAAACTGTAATGCTATCTATTTTAGTTATTGCTCCAGTTTGATTTTGTATTGCTTCTTTTATTTTCTCTTTTTCAAAGCAGTATACAAAATCAAAAATTCTCCCACAATGTTCACATATTATATGAGAATGTTCTTTATCAATATAATCATATCTATCTGGTCCATCTAATTGTTTTATTTTCTTCAATTTTTTATTTTCTACTAAAACATTTAGATTTCTATAAACTGTACTTCTACTAATAGTTGGATGATTTTTATGAACTTTATCATATAATTGTTCTGCTGTTGGATGGTCTAAAGTATTAAATATTTCTAATATTATCTCTCTTTGTTTAGAATAGTTACTCATAAATCTCCTTTTTATAATTAGGAATAGTTCCTAATTTTGTTTTATTTTACATTACTTATTATTTTTTGTCAATTATTATTATGTTTTTATTTTATTATATTATTTGCTTCTTCTTTTGTTAGATATTTATATTTAACCATTTTATCTAATACTTGCTTTTGTCTTTGTTTTGCTAATTTTAAGCTTTTAGTTGGAGCATATACTGATGGTGCATTAGGTACTCCTGCTAATAATGTTGCTTCATTATCTGTAATTTCATTTAGCTCTTTATTAAAATATCCTCTGCATGCTTCTTTTAAAGTATAATATCCATCTCCAAAATAACTTGTATTTAGGTATAATTCTAAAATCTCATCTTTTTTACAATTTTTTTCTATTTCAAATGACATAAAAATTTCAGCAATTTTTCTTGTAATTTTCTTCTCTTGTGTAAAATATATATTTTTTGATAATTGTTGTGTAATTGTGCTTCCGCCTTCAACGAACTTCATTGCTTTCATGTCATTTATTGTTGCTCTACTAATTGCAATTATGTCTATTCCATTATGTTTATAAAATCTATGGTCCTCAACAGAAATTACTGCATTTATATAAATCTGAGGTACTTCTTCTATTTTGGTATAATTTTCTTTTGATTTTATTTGAGCTATTTTTTGTTTTATTGGTATTTCTTTGAGTGCATCTTTATACATCTTATATCCATTCCCTATTATTAAAAATCCTATACTTGTTAGAACTAATATTGCTATAAAAATTACTTTTTTAATTATTTTCATTTTTTCTCCTTTATATTTTATTAATTATATTGTAATTTTTTTATTTTTAGTTTTCCATTGATTTATCTTACAATAACCTTACATTTTGTAAGGTTATAAATATTAGTTCATTTCTTAATTATGGCAATAAATATTATTTATTAACATATAAAAATGGAACTCTAACATGAGTTCCATTTTTCAATAAAATTTATTTAATTTATAATATATTTCTTGCCATTTGTACCCCTGAGCATGATGCCATCATAAGACCTCTTGTCATTCCGCCACCATCTCCTATTGAATATAATCCTTTAATACTTGTTTCAAAATTTTCATCTATTACTAGTTTATTGCTATAAAATTTGATTTCTGGTCCATAAAGCAAGTTATCTGGATTTGCAAATCCTTCTACTACTTTATCTACTTGTTTTATGAATTGTAAGATATCTGTCATTGTTCTATATCCTATTGCAAACGTTATATCCCCTGGTACTGCTGATTTAAGTGTTGGCACTACTGAGTTTTTGTCTAGTTCTTCTTGCCATGTTCTTTTACCTCTTGTTATATCTCCTAATCTTTGAACTACTACATTCCCTGCTCCAAGTTCATTTAAGTTTTTAGCTACATTTCTACCATAATCAATTGGTTTATTAAATGGATATGTGAAATTGTGAGAAACTAGTATTGCTAAATTTGTATTTGTACTTTTCTTATCTTTATAAGAATGACCATTTACTAATGTTAAGTTATGGTCATATACTTCTGATGATACAAATCCGCTTGGATTTTGGCAAAATGTTCTAACTTTATCTTGGAATGGCCATGGTCTTCCTACTATTTTTCCCTCATACATATAGTGGTTTATATCTTTCATTACTTCATCTGGTAATTCATATCTTATTCCTATATCTACACTTCCTGCTGTTGTTTTTATTTTGTATTTATCACACATACCAACAAGCCAATTTGCTCCTTTTCTTCCAACTGCTAAAACGACTTTATCTGCTAATATTTCTTCTGTTTCGTATTTACTGTCCTCTGCAAATTTTGATGGTTTAACTTTTACTCCTTTTACTTTTCCATTTTCTATAATTAAGTCTTCTACTTTTGTTTCAAACATTAGAGTAACTCCGATTTTCTTCTAAGTACTTCTCTATTTTTCCATATAATTCATGTGCTTTTTCTGTTCCTAAATGTCTAATTGGTATATCTATTAAATTTAACCATTCTTTTTTAGCTTTTTTCTTTAATTTTCCAACTTCTTCTCTAAATTCTATTCCTTCTAGTTTTGGGTCTGCTCCAAAATCTAGATATATTTGGTCTGTATAATCTATTAGTTCTTTTGTCTTTTCTACTCCAATATATTTATGTAATTCTCCTCCAACATGTAAATCATCGTCTTCTGGATTATATAGTGACAATTTTCCATCTGAAAATGCTCCTGCTCCTGAGAATCCGCTTGTTATATTACAAAAAGGCTGGCATTTAGTACACTTTCCTATTTTCTCTATTGGACAGCTTCTATCCTCAACTCTTTTTCCTTGTTCAATTAATAATATTTTTTTATTGCTGTTTTGTTTTATAAATTCATATGCCATAAAAACAGCTCCTGGTCCCATTCCTACTGCAATGACATCATATTTTTCTTTCATGAAAACATCACCCTTTCTTTTTCGTTATCATTATATATTACTTTTTATTTTTGAGCAATAAAAAATAAGCTTTTTAAAGCTTATTTTAAAATTTTAGGAATCCATATAAATCCTGCTATTAAAACAGAGATAATTGCATTTACTAGAACTGCTCCTGCTGCTGCGTCTTTTGCTTTTTTAGCTAATTCATTTTTTTCATTGGTTATTAAATCAACTGTATTTTCTAAGCTAGTATTTATTAATTCTGATGATATTACTAGTCCAAATAATATTATACATATAATCCATTCTACTATTGATATTTGATATTTAATTCCCATTATAATTGTTACAATTACTGCTAATAAATGTATTTTTATATTTCTTTCTTCTATTATGCTATTTATAATTCCTTGAAATGCATATTTAAATGATAATAAAAAATTTTTCATATTTTCACCTTATATTAAAAAAAGCTAGTATTTTGTACTAGCTTTTTATTAATCGTTTCTTCTTCCTATAATTTCTAATATTCTTAAAAACATATTTATGAAATCTAAGTATAATTCCATAGCACCATATATTGCAACTTTTTCTTGGTCTATATCATATTCTTCACTCATTACTTTTACTTTATTCAT
Organism: uncultured Clostridium sp.; assembly: GCA_947382445.1. The sequence goes on from CANCZH010000033.1 coordinate 16,662, forward strand.
ATCATACATTGTTAATCCTGCAAATATTCCTAAAATTACCCAATCTAACACTATGTCTAGTCCAGAACTTTTTAAGAATATGTTTATTAATGTTAATATTAATGCCATTATTAATGCCGCAAATAATACATTTCCAAATTTACTTAAATCTTTTTCTGTTTTATATCCCATATATGCTAATATTCCAAAGAAACCTGCTGTTGCAAATAAAGCATATGCAATTGTTGTTAAATCAAATACTGCAAATATTACCGAGAATGTTGCACCAGTTAGCATTGAATATCCAAAAAATAGTAATGTTACTACTGATGCTGGTAATTTTCTGAAGCATAGTCCAAATACAATTGCTATTACTATTTGTGCAATTAAGATTGCTGTCCAAGCAGATGCTATTTCTATAAATGCTCCACTATAATAAGTGTATGCAGCTACTATTCCAGTACTTAATACACCTAAAAACATCCATAAAAATGTTTGTGCTAATGTTTTATTAGTACCTTTTACATATGTATCTTCCATATGTTTTCCTCCTTTTAAACTTTCAAAAGGGAAATATTTAATTATTCCCCCTTTGCTGTATTTTATTATTTAATTCTTAAAATATTATTAAATTAGTCAATTTTTAAATATCCACCAAATGCTTTGCTTTCGCCATAATCTGGTAATATTTTTGCTCCACCTGCTATAACTACTTGATCTCCTGATTCTAAATTTCCTAAGTCTTTATGTTTTTTGATACCTTCTTCTATTACTTTATTTATATCTCCATTGCTTTCAATGTATACTGGAAATACGTTCCAAACTATAGCTAATTGATTAAATGTTCTTCTGTTATCTGTTACTACTAATATTGGGCATCCTGCTCCTAATCCTGATAATCTTCTAGCAGAGTCACCTGTGTTTGTATAACAAACAATTGCATCTGCTTTCATATTCTTTGCCATAACACATACAGAATATGCAATGTTGTCTTCTAATGATTTTAATTCATAGTTATCATTTTGTTCAAATCTTTTCCAGTAATTAATTGTTGGTTCTATTCTTTTTGCAATTTTATCCATTGTTTTAACACATTCTACTGGGTATTTTCCCATAGCACATTCACCAGATAACATTATTGCACTTGTTCTATCATAAATTGCGTTTGCAACATCATTTGCTTCTGCTCTTGTTGGTAATGGGTTGTATGTCATTGATTCTAACATTTGTGTTGCTGTTATAGCTGGTTTGTTTGCTTTATTTGATAATTTTATAAATTTCTTTTGCATGATTGGTGGTTCTGTAAAGTCTGTTTCTGTTGCCATGTCTCCACGAGCTATCATTTGAACATCTGCGTTTTCTACGATTTCTTCCATGTGTTCTAGACCTTCAACATTTTCAACTTTTGTTATTATTTTTATATCTTTTCCACCATTGTCGTCTAGTACTTTTCTAACTTGATCTATATCGTCTTTTCCTCTTGTGAATGACATTGCAACATAGTCATAATCATGTTCACATGCTGTGATTAAGTCATTTATGTCTTTTTCTTTTAATGCTGGTAGACGTACTGCTGTTCCAGGTAAGTTCATTGTTTTTCTGCTTCCTAGTGGATTTCCATGAACTACTGTACAATGAATGTCTTTGCCTACTATTTCATCAACAACTAATTCAATTGCTCCATCATCTATTAAAACTTTTGAACCTGGTTTAACGTCTTTGTATAATTCTTTATAGCTTACAGATACTCTGTCTTTATCTCCAATTATATCTTCATTTACTAATATGAATTTTTGTCCATCTTCTAATTTTATTTTTTCATTTTTACCTGTTACTAACATTCCTGTTCTGATTTCTGGACCTTGCATATCTAATATTAAAGAAATTGGTAAATCCATCTCTTTTCTTAATTTTATAGCATCTAATGTTTTTTCTTCTTGTTCATCCCAACTTCCATGTGAATAGTTAATTCTGCAAACATTTAGTCCTGCTTCAAATAATTCAACTAATCTTTTCTCACTAGCAGGTCCTATTGTTCCAACTATTTTTGTTTTTCTTAAATTTGATTTCATATTATCTCTCCTTTTTATATCTTTAAATATAACATTTACCGCAGTTAAGTATATCATAAAGTTAATTTTTTTCAAGAGTTTTTGGTAAATATTAATGCTTTTATTTAAACTTCATTCTAAAATTTTTATGCAAACTTATAACTATAATAATTAAAATATAGTTTTTAAAATGACACGCAGTTTCGAAGCTTTGAATAGAAACTGTGTAAAAGCTTGTTTTGTATATTTTCTTTAAATGCGGGTCTTAAAATATATTTTAATTATTATAGTATATAAATTTCAAAAAAATAGATATTAGCCTTTTAAAAATTCTAATATCTATTTTTACCACTATTTATTTTGTCATCCATTTTATTAAATTCATATTTTCTGAATCTAACAACATATCATGTTTTGGCATAACCCTAAAAGTATAACCAAAATTTCCACCAGTCAACAATTTTATCTTTGCAGAATATGTATAAACATTCTCCTCAGGATTGTCTTCTACTCTTCTCATCTCTGTAACACAAATATTATTTACAATTCCTGTCTCTAATATTAGATCGGAAGAGCACACGTCTGAACTCCAGTCACCCAAGTCTATCT
>CANCZH010000034.1 GCA_947382445.1 uncultured Clostridium sp.
TTAAATTACTCATAAAAATCTACCTCCAAAAATTAAAATTTTTCATTTTCAAAAATGTATCTACAAGAGCCAATTTTCTAAGAACAAATGTACTACACGAGTTGGGTAAAAATTGGGTAAAATACTCTCCAAAAACATCATAAAAATGCACAAATGTTTCATAAATCAAAACTCTTATAAATACCTAAATACCAACAAAAACTCTAATTTTCACAAACTAACAAAAACCGTTCAAACCTCGCTCATAACCCGAAGGGACAATAAAATTCAAAGATTTTCATAATAATACATATAAAAACATAAAAAAGCATGATATAATCATTAAAAATAATGAAAGTACATTTAATGAATAAATAAACATAGGATGCATAAAAACAAATCAAAGATAACTTATTGAAATCCAACTAATACAATTTCCAACAGAATGAGAAACAACTTATTACCAACAAATTTTATAATTCATAATGAAGAAAAAAGAAAAAAGATTTTCAGAAAATTGGACATATTACATAGTTACAGGAGATTAATTACATATAAATATAGAAAAATATATGAAGCTAGAATTAAAAATATTAAATCAAGAAAAATATATAATTAAATTTTACAAGTGAAATTGTTAAGTTGTAAGAAACAAGAAAAGAGAAATTATACAGATGATTTAAAAATAATAAAATAGATAAATATGATTCATATTACAGCTAATAGAAAGGAAATCAATAATGAGTATTTTAAATAGTGCCAGTGGTAAATCAGTTTATAGGGGATATGACTATTATAAAGAAGGAAATGTAATTTCACATACACAACTGTCAGACTTTGAATATGAAGGAGAAGTATAAGGAACAAATAAATTACCATATCATGTAACAATAAACACAAAACACCATAAAAGTTCATCATGTGATTGCCCATTTGCTAATGGAAATACTATATGCAAACACATGATAGCCTTGTTTTTCACAATTTCACCAGAAGATTTAAGAGATTATGAAGAATGGGTAGAAAACTATTATGAAGATGAATGCGAAGAATATGATGAGAATTATTATGAAGACTAGTACAAATATGATAGATATAAAAATTATAATAGATATAGACATAATTTTATAAGACCAATATTTTTTAACGAATTATTATCAAATTTTGTAAATAAGTTATCAGAAGAAAAGTTAAAAAATATTTTAATTGAAGAGCTAAGAAAAGATGAGGAACATACATTTAACAATTATTTAAAGAATAGTTTAGATAAAAATAATATACATAGAATACTAAATAAAATTAATAACAGTTTTTATAAATTATCGCACAATTACGATTATAATAATAAAGACTATACAGTTAATCTTTTATCAAAAAGTGAAAAAGAAAAAATTTCTAATGCATATTCTACAAGTAAAGAAATGAAAGAAAATATAGATAAAGTAATTTTAAATCCTGAGATTGCAACATATAACGATTATAAATGGATTGTAACATTTTATAAAAATAGAAACTCTAAAAAGGATATAGAAATATATACTAAAAAACTACAATCATTTTTTGATACATTAAAACATTATAGTATAAAAAATACAATCCAAAAATCAAATGTGCTAATTACAACATATTTGCTAAATAATTATAACTTACAAGAAACAGCAGAATCACTTGTTAAAAATTGCAAATATAAAGAATATGTTGATTATATAATAGAAAATTCAAATGATTGTAATCAATTATATAAACACTTTAATAAAGTAGTAGAAAACGAAAAATATATTAATAAAGAACATATATCAAAAGTTTATTATCATTTTTATTTAAAAATATTAGATGACGAAATATATAACCAATATTGCTATTACAGTTTTTTATATAACAAAGATATAAGTAACTTGATATTTCTAAAAAATACAGATAAATTTAATTATTATACAAATAAAATTATAAAGAATACAAGAGATGTAATTACGCTAGAGAAATTATATATTTTTTTAAATAATAAAGAAAAATTGTTTGAACTATTATTTAATAAAGAAAATGAATACAGATTAATAGCAAATATTGAAATTTTAAAAGACAATTATAATAACCATTTATTAAAATATTTTAAAGAACGTTTCTATGAAGTAGTAGCAATAGAAAAGAGTAGAGATAATTATAAAAAGGCATCTACTTATCTTGGAGCAATATGCAAACTTAATAATGGAGATCAAATGTTAAGTGAAATAATAAGTGAACTTAAAAATTCAGAATATTCAAAGAGAATTGCCCTATTCGACGAGATAAATAAAGCTACAAATAAAGGTTAGTTCACAATAAGTGTAATTATAATATTGCAAATATAGAAATAATGTTCAAAATAGAAAAGAAAAATAAGCAAGTCATAAAGACCTGCTATAAATGGTTGCGGGGGGTAGACTCGAACTACCGACCTTTGGGTTATGAGCCCAACGAGCTGCCAACTGCTCCACCCCGCGATATTAAAATATAGTACTCATTACCTAAGTACATTTGCTATTATAACACAGCAACAAAACTATTGTCAATAATATTATATTCAAAAATCATAAAAAAATGCTAAAAAATTAAAAAAATGTAAAAAACTATGTACAAACTCCCTAATATGTGGTATTATTAAACATATAAGGTAAAAAATGATTTAATCGATATAAAGGAGGAAAAACTATGAGTAAGAAAAAAATAGTAAGAATACTTTCAATAGCATTAATGGTAGCAATGATAGCAATGTGTCTACAAAACGTAGTTTTTGCAGATATGCCAGATCCTAAAACAATGACAGGAACAACAAGTACAACATCTGGAACATTTACAAGTGTAGTAAATACAGTTATAGGTATAGCACAAGTTATTGGTGTTGCAGTAGCTATTATAATGTTAATAGTATTAGCTATAAAATATATTTCATCAGCACCAAATGATAAAGCTGAAATTAAAAAACATGCTGTTATGTATATAGTTGGTGCAATCGTTCTTTTCGGTGCATCAGGACTATTAGGAATAGTAAAGACATTTACAAACGAAACAGTAAACAAATAATAGCAGATAAATTAATAAAAAAGATTATCATTTCCTATGATAATCTTTTTTTATAAAAGAAGGTGAGAATATGCATAAAAAAACAATAAGAATAGTTAGTATTTTAATTATAATTACATATATGCTAAGTTGCGTGAGTATAGTATTTGGTCAAGAAATAGACCCACTAGCAGTAGTAGGAAGCGGTCCAGATCCATCAGCAGGTGGGGCAGGAGTAACAACATTATACAAACTAGGAAACTCTATATTAGGAATATTACAATATGTAGGAGCAGCAGTTGCAATAATAGCAACGCTTATATTAGGTATGAAATATATGTATAGTTCTCCAGATGAAAAAGCAGAAGTAAAGAAAAAACTAATTCCTTATATAATAGGAGGAATATTAGTTTTTGGAGCAGTTCAATTAGTTAAAATAGTAGAAATATTTGCGAAAGACATATTATAATAAATGTTATAAGGAGGAGCAAAAATGAAAATAAATAAAATATTAAAATGCATTATATTAACAACAATTATTCTTATTGCTTTTTCAAATATAACATTTATATTTGCAACAGCAGGAATTAATCCAACAACAACACATGTAGCATCATTTGAAAAAGCAGTTAAAATTATTTTAGGATTATTTGAAATAGTAACAGTAGCGGTGGGAATAATAATGCTGATGGTACTAGGAATAAAATATATGTCATCAGCACCAAATGACAAAGCTGAAATTAAAAAACATGCTGTTGTATATATAGTTGGAGCATGTATGGCATTTGGAGCAACAGGAATCACATCAATTATAAAAACTTTTGTAGAAGAATCATTAAAATAAAATACTAAAGAGGAGAAGATTATGTTAAGAAAACGTAACTTCTTTTTTTATACCTAAAAATAAAGGAAGATATTATAACAATATAGTTACAAATGTAAAAACATGTTGAAAAAACACGGCTAGATGTATTATAATATATGATATCTAGTATAATAAGGGGGAAAAATGCATGAAAATCCTTAAAGCTGTTTGTATAGTAATAATTACAACAATAATATCACTTAATATACTTACACCAAAATCATCAGCAGTACAAGTAAAAAATTTTGACCAAATGAAAAGTTCTATACAAGATTTTATGAATAGAGGAAAAAATGGTAACTCAGCTAATATGTCAGGTGATGATATGAAAAACATTATAATTCCAATTGCTAACATATTAACAGCAGTTGGTGTAATTGTGTTAGTTGCAGTTACAATTATTATGGGAATAAAATACATGTTTGCAACACCAGAAGAAGCTGCAAAATTAAAAAATCAACTAATAGGACTAGTTGTATCAGGAGTAGTAATTCTAGGAGCAACAGCTATTTGGAAAATAGTATATAACATATTAAATTCAGTTGGATTATAGAAATTACAAATTATAAGTAAATAAAAAACATAAAAAAATGCAGCAAAGCGAATAAGCAGGAATTTATAAGATAATATATTTGCATATCAAATAATTTACAACGAAATTTAATGCAGATACATTTGAATACAAAAAAATTACAAATTATGAGCAAATATAACAAGGAAAACAAGAAAAAAATTGTACATAGAACAAATTAAAATAAAGGTTGACAAAGTTAGATTTAAATTAGAATTTGTAAGGAACGAAGGAGGAGAAGATATGGGAACATACTATATTCCTAGAAATCTAAGAGGAGAAACAAGAATATTTTATATATTTACAGTAAAATCACTAATAACAACAGTTTGCGGAATTGCATTAGGACTAGTATTTTTATTAATATTTTCTATGATAGGTATGAAATTAGTAGGAATAATAATTACAGGAATACTGGGGCTACTTGGATTTGGAGTGGGAGCAATAAAAATACCAACACTATCAGGAATACCAGTTACAAAAAAAATAGGTGGAGAACCATTAAGCGAAATAATTACAAGATGGATAAAATTTAACAAAACAAAGAAGATGTACGTATATACAAAGGAGGAAAAATAAAATGGAGATAATAACTGTCCTACAAATTGTTTTAGCAATATTAGTTTTTATAATACTAGGGCTAATTGCAGCATACTTCCTAGTAATATACATGAATAATAGAAAACAAGAAGAAGTAGAAGAAGAATCATTAGGAATAAAAGATGAAGAATTAAAAGATTTTAATGGAATGCCAAGAGAATCAATATTCAAATTTATGGAATTTGATGAAGTAAAAGATAATATGATTATTAGAAAAAATAGATCACAATATATAATGATACTTCAATGTTCAGGTGTTAATTATGACTTAATGTCAGAAGAAGAAAAAATTGCTGTTGAAGAAGGATTTGTACAGTTTCTAAATACGCTTAGATTTCCAATACAAATATATGTTCAAACAAGAAGTTTAAACTTAAGAGAAATAGTTGAAGAATATAAATCAAGAGTATCTGAAATAGCACAAGATATAGAAAAACTAAATGGAAGAATACAAACAGCAAGAGATACAAAAAATGAAAGACTATTACAAAAACTGCAATTTGAAAAAAGAAGAAAAGAAAGAGTTCTAGACTATGGAATGGATATTGCAGAATATGTAGCAAGAATGAGTTTAAATAAAAACGTACTTCAACAACGTACATACTTAATAATTTCATACTATGCAAGTGAAACAGGAGCAACAAATGATACACCACAAGATGAAATTGACGCAATGTGTTTTTCAGAACTATATACAAGAGCTCAAACAGCAATGCGTTCATTGCAAGCATCAGAAGTTAGTAGCAAAATTTTAAACTCAGAAGAAATTTCAGAACTATTATATATAGCATACAACAGAGACGATTCAGAATTATTACAATTTTCTAAAGCATTGGATGCACAATATGATGCACTATATTCAAGCGGAAAAGATGTATTACAAAAACGTCAAGAGAAACTTGATGAAGAAATTAATAGTGAAGCAATTGAACTTGCAACAGAAAGTATTGTAAGAGCAGACAAATATAAACAAATAGAAGAAATGAAAAGAGAACAAAGAATAAAAGAAAAAGCAACAGAACTTATAGATCAATATAAAGAACAAATGGATGAAGTTACATATAAGGGTGCAAAAGAAGAAGTAAAAAAAGCAAGAGTAAGAAAGACAAAAGCAAAAAGCGAAGAATGAGCATCAAGAACGAATGATGAGGAGGATATAAAATGAAGAAAAATAAAGCTGTGACAAACTCTGATGAAGAAATAATAGCTGAAAAAGAAGAACAAAATTCTATGAGCTTCTTAGAAAAAAATAAAAAAACATTAAAAGATTTAATAGCACCAGCAGGAATAGATGCAAGTAATGCAAACTATTTACAAATTGCATCTGGAAGAACAAGATTTGCAAGAAGCATGATAGTTTCTACTATTCCTAGAATGTGTACTTTCCCAGAATTCCTAAGAAACATGTATACATTTGGAGACTTAAATGTTTCTGTATTTATAAATCCAATAAGTGAAAATACATCGCAAACAGAATTAAATAGAACAATTAACGAACTTGAGTCTGAAAGAATTGTTGCGTGGGATAGAGGAGATATAAACAGAGAAAGAATTTTAGCACAAAAAAGAGCAGAAGCAGAAGAATTAAGAGACCAAATTGCTGCTGGATTTAATAAATTATTTGAATCATCAATTGTATGTACATTATTTGCATACAGTATAGAAGAACTAGAAAAATATACAGAACTATTATCTGCTGAAATGTCAAAAAATCTAATTGGAATAAAACCAGCGTGGGCGATACAAGATGAAGCATTCAGAAGTAATATGCCATTTTTAGATAATAAAATAAAAAAGACACATACATTTGATAGACGTTCAATGTCAACAGTATTTCCATTTTTTACATCAGAAATAGGACATGAAAAAGGAATTCCATTAGGATTCAACAGACAAACAGGATTACCAATATTATTTGATAATTTTAGCCCAACACTAACCAATTATAACATGGTTATATTCGGTAAATCTGGTGCTGGTAAAGGTGTTACAATAAAAACATTAACAGCAAGGTCATCTGTTTTAATGGGAATTGAAAGTTTAGCACTAGATGCTGAAGGTGAATATGGAGTAGTTGCAGATGCACTTGGAGGTGTAAATGTAACAATTAGCCCAAATTCAAAAACAGTTATTAACCTATTTGATATAGAACCTGAAATAGTAAAAGACGAAATAACGGGAAAAGAAAGAACTGTTTTAAACGTTGAAAATAAAGTAGAAGACGTTACACAATCATTACTAACAATGGCAAGAGGAAGTACAAGAAGTAAAGAAGTAAATGAATTAACAAAACAAATAATTTCAGAAGCTGTTGCAGAAGAATATGAATCAATCGGAATAAACAGCAATGTAGAGAGTCTATACAAAAATACATCTAATTTAGTAAAAGATAGATTAGAAAAAGAGAAAAAAGACATGCCGACAGTTGGAAGTTGGTATGCTAGAATTTTGAAAAAATCAGAAGATAACACAAACCAAGATTATAGATTTCATTATAGTTATCTAATAAAAGTTATGAGACAATATGTAAGAGCTTATAATGGACAAATGGCTTACTTTGACGGACAATCAACATTTGAATTATTAGAAGGGATGCCATTTATAAATCTAGATATATCTCAACTAGAAGAAAGATTTGCAAGACCACTTGCACAACAAGTTTTACTTTCTTGGATTTGGGAGAAATATGTAAAAAAGAACAGTGAAGATAAATCAAAAGCAGCTAAAAAGAGAGTTCTTATAGATGAAGCATGGATGTTACTTCCATACCCAGAAGCCGTAGACTTCTTAAACACAATGGCAAGACGTGCTAGAAAAAGAAATGTTTCACTAGCAGTTATGTCACAAAGATTCCAAGATTTCTATGAAAAGAAAGAAGTTGAAGCGGTTTTGACATCTTCAGATACAAAATTATTCTTAGCACAAGATAAATCAGAAATACAATATATAAAAGAAGTATTCAAACTAAGTGATGGTGAGGCATATTTCTTAACAACTTGCCAAAGAGGTGAGGGATTATTAAAAGTTGGCGAAGACACAGCTATTATAGCAATTCAGCCAACAAAGAAAGAATTTGAATTCATTGAAACAAATATGAATAAATTAGCAACACAAAAAGCAGAAAATTAAAGGAGAATAAATGAAAACTAAGCTAGTAGGAATTATCATCTTTGTATTATTATTTACAACAATAATACCTAATTTCATATATGCTAGTGATATAGGATTTGACATTAATACTTCAAACTTTGATGAAATACAAAAAAATTATAGCCAAGATTCATTTGAAAAACTGCGAGATGAAGCAAAAGCTGATATTAGATCAGAAGCAGGAACTAAAACAAAACAAGTAAGAGAAACTTTTAGTTTAGGTTCTGCATTAGCAGGCATAGTAGGAGCAGTTTTAGTAGCACCAGTAATGATAGTATCAATAGTAATAACAATTGCAACAAGAGGAAATCAAACATTTTTAAATGGTGGAAGAATTGTAAATTGGTACACCATAGAAGATACAGTATTTAATAGGATACCATTATTTGACGCAGATTACTTTACATCAGACTCAAATGATAGTGATTTCAACAAAGCAATAAAAGAATCAGTAGCAGTATTTTACTATATCACAAAAACAATAGCAGTTCTTTGTGGATTAATTATGCTTATATATTTAGGTATAAGAATGGCAATATCTACAATTGCATCAGAAGTAGCAAAATATAAAGATATGTTAAAAGACTGGCTGGTTAGTATGATTTTGATATTTTTAATGCCATACATAATATCAATGATAAATATGATATCAGGTGGATTAGTACAAATATTTGCAGGGCTATGCCCAAAAACATTCGAACAAAATTTAGTATTACAAGTTTTTAACTTAATAGATCAAACTTCTGGATGGTCATATGTAGCAGTAGTACTAATGTACTTAGTAATGACTTTCTACCAAATAAAATTCTTCTTAATGTATATAAATAGGATGTTAGCAATGGGATTTTTAATAATAATATCACCATTAATAACAGTAACATATTCAACAACAAAAACTAAAATAGCAGGCAAAGGTGGAAAAGCACCTATGTTTGATAAATGGTTCAAAGAATATACAGTAAACGCATTTTTACCACCATTACACGCAGCAATATATATGGTTTTTATGGTATCAGCCTGTGAAATATTCACAGTAGCACCATTATTGGCAGTACTATTCTTTATGGGATTATCAAGAGCAGAAAGAATAGTTAAAAATATATTAGGCATGAGAAAGATGACATCAATTCATTCAATGTCTTCATATATGCCAGTAAAAAGATTAAAAGGATTGTAGGAGAGGAAAATGAAGAAAAAAATTCAAAAGACCTTATGGGTTTTACTAATAGCACTCTTAATAATAAATATATTTTCAAATATTGCTTTTGCTAGTGGCGTGACAGTAGTTGACTCAATAAGTGAGACAACAGGTGCAGACGATGTAATGGGAGTAATATGGGATGGAATAGGAACTGTAATAGATGGAGTTGTTGGATTATTAATAATTGTCGTAAGAATACCACTATTATTAATAGTAATGGCATTTCAAGGAATAGTAACAGGTATATCACTATTAGGTGGAAGTAATATTGATGGAATACTAACACCAGATGATTTATTCTTTAATAGAGTAGGATTAACTAATATAGATTTCTTTGATTTTAGTGGAAATGCAAGTGTTATACAAACAATAAGAATAAATGTTGCAACATGGTATTATGTGTTAAGAATCTTATCAATAGTAATACTATTAGCAGTTTTAATATATATAGGAATAAGAATGGCAATATCAACAATTGCATCAGATCAGGCAAAATATAAAAGAATGCTAATGGATTGGGCAGTAAGCTTTGCATTAGTATTTTTTCTAAACTACATAATAATCTTTACAATAGAAACAAACAATGCTTTAATTGGACTTCTTGAAAAACCAATAAGGACTAAGATAGGAGTAGGAGTAACAACTCAGTTAGCAATTAGAAGTGCGGTGCGGAGTAGCAACAGTATCTTGGGGATCACTAATTGTATATGCAATGTTAGTTGGTATAACAACAGCTTTCTTATTTTCATATGTTAGACGTATGTTAACGATTGGATTCTTAATAATAATATCACCATTAATAACAATAACATATTCAATTGATAAAGTAGGAGATGGTCAAGCACAAGCATTAAACACATGGCTAAAAGAATTCATATTCACAGTTTTAATACAACCATTTCATTGTATTATATATATAGTATTTATATCAAGTGCAATAGACCTATTATCATGGGAAGGTTCTATACCTAAAATGGTACTTGCAATTATATGTTTATCATTTATATGGAAAGCAGAAAAAATAGTTAAAGAAATATTTGGATTTAGTAGTGCTGGAACAAGCCTTGGAGATACAGTTGCTTCTATGGCAGCAGTAAAACAAATAGGTCAAGCAATTACAAAAGCAGGAAGTACAGGAGGAAAAGCATTAAGCAGAACAACTTTTGGAAAGAATGTTAGTGCTAAAATTAGTAGTAGCAAAATAGGTCAAGCAAGTAAAAAATTTGCAGATACGAAATATGGTCAATGGATAAAATCAACAGGATTACCAGTAGGAGCTGGAGCAGTTGCAGCAGGATTTGAAACAGGACTAAACTCATCAGCAAATGCAGCACAAGTTGGTGCACAAACATATGAATCAGTTAAAGCGATAATGATGGGAAATCCAGCTGCAGCAGGAAGTAAGCAAAGTGTACAATTAAGTGAAAATGAATTAAAGAAATTTGCAAACTTAATATCAACTAATAACAATTTTAGTTTTGATAATTATTCAAGCAATTTGGCACATAAAAATAATTTAAAAGCATATGCACAAAGTTTAATTGGAAGCAATATGGATATGCTAAATAATGACATACAAACAGCTTTAAATCGTTTAAGAGCAGTAAATCCAACGGATTATGATCCACATACACCGATTGGAATGCAACATTTAAAAGACCTACAAGATATGGCTTTAAATGATACACTAGACTTTAACAATTCAGCAACGAACCCATTAGGACATGCTTGGACAAATGAAGAAAAAGATGTTATTACAGCAATTCATATAAGAAACTTTGCACAAGCAGTACAAAATACACATTCTCAATATGGTGCAGCTGGAAGTAGTGATCCAAGTTTAGATGTAGATAGCTTTATTAATGGCCTATAAAATCTTATAAGGGAGTTGAACAATCATAAAAAAGAAGAAAAATAAAAGTAAGTACATAATAATATTAGCAATCATAATTCTATTTATGATTGCTACTGCATGTTTAATTACAAGCTTAGTAAATAAAAAGCAAGCTGAAAATAAAGCAAACAGTAAAAATTCAGAGCAGAATCAAACAAGTGAAGAAAAGAGTAGTCAAGATGATGAATTAAAATCTTTATCAGAATCAAACAGAATGAAAAGATATATAGGTAAATTTTTTGATGATATAGAAACAGAAGAATATATGCAAGCATATAACAATCTAAATGAAGATTTTAGAAAAAACTACTTTACAACATTAGAAGACTTTATAAAATATGCAGACAGTAATTTTAAAACAAGTATGTTAGGTGTTACATATGACAACATAGAAAGATGGGGAAATAATAAAACTGGAAACATGTATATTATATGGATTACAGTAGCTGATTCATTTAAAGGAAAAAAAGAAACAAATTTTGTAATAATAGAAAAAGATTATAACAATTACGAGATGTCATTTAGCGTAAATCTAGAAGGATAGGAGGAAAACATGTTACTAAAGTGGAGATTAAAAATTAGAAACTTTTTTAAAAAGAATAGTGGAAAAATATTTTTTGTAGCCATATTATGGATAATTATTATAGTAATTAACTATCTATTAGGACACAAAAAAGAAGTACCAGTATTAAATACAACATATACTCCACATGATGTTTTACTTAAAAGTGATTATGATGTACCAGAAAAATTACAAAATCCAATAGAAGATTTAATAGATGACTATATAAACAAATGCAATAATCAAGATTTTTTAGGAGCGTATGCATTATTAACAGATGATTGCAAACAAAATGTATTTGGACAATCAGAAGAAGAATTTATACAATATGCTTCATCAATTTTTAAAACTCCAAAAAGATATACATTTCAAAATTATTCAAATTATGGAGGAGGATATATATATAATCTAAAATTAATTGATGACATTATAAAAACAGGATTAACAAATCAAGAATATGCATATTATGAAGAAAAAATAGCAATTAAACAAAATGAAGATAAATTGCAATTATGTGTTAATAATTACATGGGATACGAAGAATTAAAAAAAGTGGCAGAAGATGACAATATAAAAATAAGAATAGAAAATAAATTAAAATATTATGGAAATGAAATATATACAATTAGAATTACAAACAAAACAGAGAAATACCTAGTTTTATATGATAGTTTAGTTGGAAATGAACTATATTTGCAAACAGAATCAGAAAATAGATTACCATTAAAGGTAAGTAGCACTATGGCACTGGAACCAAGTGAAACAAGAACATTTCAAGTAACATTCACAAGATATTATGACGAGCAAATGGAGCAAAGTAATATAAACTTTAACAAAATAAGAATAATGAATAATTATACAGGACAAGAACAAACAGAGGAAGAAGAATTAAATAAATCAGAAAAAACATATAGTATGAGCATACCAATACAATAGTAAACGGATATTGAAAAGAGGTGAGAGAATGCGGAACAAGAGAAGAAGATAATGAAATAGAAATGGCAAAAAAAATGCTAAAAGATCAAGAAGAGCAAGAAAAAGAACAAGAAGCCATAGAAAATGCAAATGATAACTCAGGAGACAGTGCTGATTCCAAATTTGAACACTCAATGGATGATGAAGATGAAGAACAAGATGAAAATGACAACAATAGAAAAGGTAATAGAAGAAAAAAAGATAAAGATGACAAGGATAAGAACGATGAAAATGATGATAATAATGGATTAGATAAAAAAGATAATAATAAAAATCCAGATGATGAGGGTTTTGATAAAAACGATTATAGCTCAGAAAACAACAAGTCAAACCCAGAATCAAATACTCAAGGAACACAAGAACCAAGCACAAATCAAAGTGAACCAACATTTCAACAAAGACCAAATACAGGTCCATCAGCAGGGGCTGATGCAGGAGCTGGCACAGCAACTGGAACAGAGGCAGGTGTAGCAGGAGCAGAAGTCGGAGGAGCTGCAGGTGGTGCTGCTGGAGGAACCGCAGCCGCAGGAGGTGCCGCAGCTGGGGGAGCTGCTGGAGGTACCGCTGGAGGAGTAGCAGCCGGAGGAGCTGCTGCTGGTGGTGCAGCAGTTGGAGGAGCAGCCATAGCGGTTCCACTATTAATTGTTCTAGTTATAATATTAATAATTATAATATTAATAGGTGTAGCAGGATTTTTCACAACAATGCCACAATTTTTATGGAACAAATTAAAAAAGTTAGCCTTAGGCATATGGGATGGAGTTCAAGGCTATGTAATAGGAATGGACGAATCTTTAGTAAATAAAGACGATGTAATTGGAGTTGCACAATATCTATATGACATGGGATATGATTTAGTAGGAATGGGATTTGCAGAAAGTGTAGAGATATATGGACAAAAAGATAAAAATGGAAATATAATACCAGTAACAGGAGACCACGTAAAAAATGAAATAAAGAAAGTGGATGCACCATTTTTAAGAGCATATTTAGTTGCAGAAAATAGAACATATTTAATAAATAACTTCACATATAACTTAAAAGATTTCGTAAACAGCTTCTTTGACGGTTCATTCTTTGGTGAAGGTTTTGACAGCTGGGGAACAGGATTAATAGATTTAGATTCAAATTTATTAAAAGACATAAGAATGCCTATAACAGCATTAAGAGTAGGAGAATTCAATTTAGGAGAATTACTAGAAGGTGTAAAAGTTGAAAGAGAAACAAATACACTAAGAATAAGAAGATGGAATCTAGAATTAGATTTTTGGAATACACATCGTGATTATACATATTTTAGTTTAGCAGGATGGGCAGGAAGATATGGAAAACCATTTGAACTAATGGTAACAGTGCACTTAGCAACAATGGCACCAGATTTAGCAAAAGAAATTGCACTAAATAAAGACTTAGATGCAAAAGTACATGTAAAGATGAGAAAAACAGATTTTAATGGAAAAGTATATGTTGATGGACAATCAATAGAAGAATTAGAAGAAGCAGGAACATATGATGAAGAAACAATAAAAAAATTAAAAGAATTAGAGAAAAAATATGCTTCAGAAATAAAAACAGCAATACCATATATATCAAGTGTAACAAATCACTGGTTTAGAAATGTATATTTTGAAGGAACAAGTTCAACAGGAGCAAATAGCTCAGTAAAAGTAGGGGTAGACGAAGATGAAGATGGAATAGAAGATTACAATGAACCATCAGGAGTAAAAACACAAAAAACAAGAAGCTTAACAGCAGATGATAATGTATATACATTTGGAGAAGAAACAGAAGAAGAAATAACATATCAAGGAGAGCCAATTGAAGGAGTAACAGGAACAATAACTTTCAGAGGAACAATGGCCAATGGTATGACACAAACAAAAGATGCAGTAAGAGGAGTAACAAATCCAATAACAAAAAAATTATTTACAGACAAATATTACATATATGATGGAACAATATCAACAGCAAAGAAGATTTCTGAGGCAAGAAAAAAACATGACAACTCTTTAAAACAACCAGTTCGTTTTACAAAAGATGCATTAAGTGCATTTGCAATGCTTGAAGCTAGTGAAACACTAGATGCACAATTCATATACAGAGACTTAAAAGAACTAGTAATAGAACTAGGATACTTTGAAAGAGAAGATTTTGATGTAATAGAAAAACAAATACTAGAATGGCCAATACCAGACTATATACCAGGAGAATGGCCAGATAGAAAAATAGAAAAACAAGTATTAGAATATGGAACACTAATAGCATGTGATGAAACAGTAGCAGCATCATTAGGAATTTCATTAGCAGATTTAAGAAAAATGACAGGAGCAGATGAACAAAAAGAAACAAGTGAAGAAAACGAACCAACAGATATATTAAAAAATTGTTTATTTATAGGAGATTCATATATTGAGGGGTTAAAAGCAAATGGAGGAATACAAGATGCAGACTTTTATGGAAAATCAGGAGCAGGACCACAATATTGGTTAAATAATATAAGTTCACTGCCAGAAAGTGCTAGCAAAATATGTGTATACCTAGGAGTAAACAGACCAGATGAACATGAAACAATGAAAAACTTAATAGATGCATTATCACAAAAATATAAAAATGCACATATTTATGTAATAGAAGTAATGCACTTAGGAAGAAATTATAATAATGTAGATACAATAAATAAAAAAATAGATACTTTCAATGCACAAGTAAGAGAAAAATGCAAGATAGTAGAAAATGCAAGTTTTATAGATGCATCAGAAGGATTAATAAGTGGAGGCTATTTAGCAAATACAGATTCAAGTGGAATACATATGCAATCAGGAGACTATTCAAAATGGGCAAAAAATATAGCACTTCAAATAAAAGACACTAGAAGAATATCAAATAATGATACAGATGAAAGATTTGTAGTAGATATATTAGAAGCAGCAAAATCAATATTATCAGAAATGAAAGAAAAGAAATTCTCATATGGAACACCATCAACTATACCACCACAAAATGAAGAAAAAGTAATTTCATCAGCAGGTTTTGTATCATGGGCATTATATAAAGCTGGATATACAGACCAGCCAGAAAAAGGATTAACATTAGGAAATGATGGAGATTTTATTCAATATTGCGAAAGTAAAAATTGGAGAAAAATAGAAAAAGCAGAAGATGTTCAAGCAGGAGATATTGTATTTACAGGAAAATTAGATGATGAAGGAAAAAAAGCAAGTGGAGTATATATATGTGCAGGAGATGGCAAAAAATATGAATGCTCAAATGGAAGTCATATAAATGCAGACCAACCATTAAGTGGAAATATAGGTTCAAATTTTGCATTTGCATTTAGAGTAACAGGAGGAGAAGCAATAAATGCAGGATTTGAAGAAGATTTAGATGTAATTGCAATGGGAAATGGAAAAGTAATAGAATTATTAGATGAAGGAAATAACCTATTCTCATTAGGAGGGTTATCACAGCAAATATATGGAGAAAACAAAGTTGCAGAAGCAGAAGAAGTAGAAGGAAGACAGCAAACAGATGAAGGCTTAAAAATAAAATTAACAGATAATGCATTAAGAGGATACACATTAATAGTATATGGATTTGATGTTAGTGGAGTTTCAGTTGGACAAGAAGTAAAAGCAGGAGATGTAATAGGAAAAACAGTAAACTCAGATATATGTGTAATATTATTAGATAGGGACAGAAGCATAATAGAAAATGTTGAAGAATATATGAAAGTTCCTAGAAAAGAAAAATCAAGCAAATATATGGGAAGTGCATTAAATATACAAAACATAGAAGGAATGAATCCAGAATTAGCAGCATTGATTGAAGAAATTGCAGGTCCATATGAAGCAGAATATCCAGGAATAGTAAATATATTAAAAGCAATATCAATGAATGAAAGTGGGGGAGGAACAAACCCAGCAGCAGGTGATGACCCAATGCAAGCAGCAGAAAGTATGGGACAAGCAGCAGGAAGTCAAGTAGGAGGATTTAGAAGATCAGTAGAAGCAGCAGTAGCAGCTATAACAAATGCTTGGGATAAAGCAAAAGCAAATGGAATAGATGATTTAAGAGTAGTAATACAAAGCTATAACTATGGTTCAGGATTTGTTGATTATGTAGTAAAGAACAGTTCAAACAAAAAATATTCAAAAAAACTAGCCCAAGAAGCATCAGAATATTATGCAGCAAAACAAGGCTGGTCATCATATGGTGATCCAAACTATGTAGATCCAAAGATATATAGATACTTACCAGATTTACAAGAATAGGAGATAAAATATGAAAAATAAAAAAATAAAAACAAAATTAAAAATTGTTATAGCAATAGCAATACTAATATTTATAATTTTATTTTCTATACTAAAAATAGCAAAAAAAATAGAAAGTGACAAAAGAATAGAACTGAAAAAAATAGACACAACATTCGAAGAACAAGAAGCAAAACTAGAAATAAAAATAAACAACCTTTATGAACTAGTAAACTTATCAAACAGAGAAATAGAAATAAAAGAATATACAGAGGGAGTAGATAGTTTTATAAAAGGAAAATTCCAAGATACATATGAAAAAACAAAAAATATGAATGAAAAGCAAATTGAAGAAGAATTTTCATCAAATAAACAAAATATATTTGAACAATATGGAATAAAAGAAGTAGAAAATTATAAAAAATTAATTGAAAAGTTACAAATATATAAAAATGATATAGAAGTAACGAGTGTATCAATAGAAAAAAATTCATGTTATGTTGAAGAAGAAAATATAATTTCAAAAATAAAAATAACATATACAGGCAATGAAGAAATTGAATTAACTCTTCAATTTGCAAATTCAAAATACGCAACATACCCATATTTAAGAATAATATAAAAAATTGCCACAAGGAGTGATAAAATGAAAAAGAAAAAAAGATTAACTAAAAAAGAAAAAATAATTCTTATAATTTCAGGAACTTTTGCATTTTTAATCATTCTAGGAGTGGCAATGTTACCAACAAAAATAAAACAAAAGCCAGAAGAAACAAAAACAAATGAAAACTTAAGCAAAGAATTAACAAATATAGAAGAGATAGTTACATATTTAGAAAGCACATTTATATCATCAGAAGATTCAAAAAAAGAAGGATTTGACACAGATATATACGTGAGTTTTAAGTATTCTTTATATGAAAGAGAAGAATCAAAAGAAATATATTTTACAAACTTCTATGAAAAAATTGCAAGAGTAATGAACTTTAAAAGTTTTAGAATAATAGACAATTCAAAAGGAATAACAATAGAAGTAAAATGTTCTGGAAAGCGGAATAACAGAAGTAACAATAAATGGTGAAAAAGAATACTTTAAAAACGAATCATCAAGAAGAAGTAAAAAAAATTCTATACAAGTAGAAACAATAAAATTAGACATAAATTCAGAAGAATTAAAGAATTTAATAAATGCAAGATGGAATACATCATCAGTTAATTTAGGAACTCCAGAAAGTACATTTAACAAATACCAAATTTATTTTGATGAAGGATACGAAATAAGAACAATACAAGGTAGAGTATACAATATAGTATTTAATAAGCAATACAAAGAAAAAGTAGTAGAAGACCACAAAGTTGGAGATAACTTAGCAGAAATTGAATCACTACTTGGAACATCATATAAAGATTCTGAATTACTAGGATATAAAACAAAAGACTTTTATATATACTTTTCAGAAGATGAGATTTCAATATATCCAAATTATGATTATGATTACACAGACTTTGAAAACTTAGTAAAAGAGTACAATGAAACAAAAGACATAAATAACTTTACAGATAAACTAACGGACATATGGCCAGATTATGACACATATGACTATGACGAAAAATATGTAGAAATATTATATACATTAAAAGGCGTTAAAATTTCATTCTCATCATACAACAAAGAGGGAATACAAATATATGAAAATTATAAAGGAGAATTAAAAGAAAATACAGAAAATCTTACAGATGTATATTATAAATTAGACCAAAACTTATTTATGCAAGCAGAACAGAAAAGAAAAATGCAAGTAGGAATGTATAACGACGAATATTTAAAAGAAGAAGAACCACTTCATTACAGCGAAAAATTTGTTATACAAATAAATGGAGAAGGAAGCGGAAATACAAGAATAAGAATAGAATCAAAAGATGGAAAATATCCTAAAAATGAATTAGATAATTCAATAAAAATAGCACAATATGTTTGGGCAGACGATACACACTTAATATATAGTATATATGAACAAGGAATATACTTATATAATGCAGAAACAAGGCAAACAGAAACCTTACTAGCAGGAGAAGATAACTTTGAAATAACAGATCGGAAGAGCGTCGTGTAGGGAAAGAGTGTTCATCCTTGTG
>CANCZH010000035.1 GCA_947382445.1 uncultured Clostridium sp.
AAAGAAAATGAAACTGACTGGAAAAAAATCGTAAGTATAGAAGAAAAGTTTAATGGAAACACTTATACAGACATATTGGCAAATGATATAGAAAAACCAAATACACCAAAAATAACAATAACAGGAGATGTTGAAAACAGCAATATAAACATAGCATCAACTACAACTGATAATGGAAGTACATATAAATACTATATTGAAAGCTATGATTCAACTACCAATACATTATTAAATATTTCAAATAAATAAAAAATAACATATTATAAAGATGAATTGTAAAAAATAAAAGTAGCAATTCATCTTTTTTATATATTAGTAAAGTAATACTGACTTTTCTAATATATAAAAACATAATGTACACAAATTTATTTAATAAATTTGGCACACGAACAAATTAACGGAAAGCAAAGAGAAAAGATTATGCTAATTTAATGGCCTTCCAATTTATTCTTACCTAAAAGTTTGACTTTTCCTTGAAAATAGATTAGAATAAATAACGTTAAGGGGAACAAATCTATGAACAAAAATAAAAAAGCAATTGAAAAATTAACTTCAAGAGTAAAGATATATTTAGTAATAATAGCTTTACTTTTTATTTTGATATGCACATATGATAAAGTATGGATAATACCATCAATAATTCTTTATATAATGTTAGTAATATACACTATATGGATTAATACAAAAAAACAAACAGAAATAGTAACACACATAGAAGAAGTAGCATGGGGAATGAATTCAACAGTAAGAAATACATTAAACAAATCACCAATTCCATTATTAGTAATTGAAACAGATGGAGATATAATATTTAAAAGTCCAAAATTTAATAAAGAATTCAAAGATATTGATGTAATAACATATGTAGAAAGCTTAATAAAAGAAATAAAACTAGAAATAGAAAACAATGATGATAAAAAAGAAATAACAAAACAAATAACAATAGGTAAAAAAGTATATAAAGTATTGTGTGAATATGGAATAAGTAAAAAAAGAGATAAAAGAAAACAAAAAGAATATATACTTACATTATATTTTATAGATGAAACAAAATACAACTCACTATTTGACCAACTAATAAATTCAAAAGCATGTATAGGAATAGCAGTAATAGATAATTATGAAGAACTAATTCAAAGACTATCACCAGAAGAAAAACCAGGAGTACTAGCTAAAATAGACAAGGCAGTATATGATTGGGCATCTTCAACAGGTGGACTAGTTATAAAAACTGAAAGAGACACTTATATATACATTTTTGAACAAAAATATTTAGCAGAAATAGAAAAAAGTAAAATTAGTATTTTAGATATAGTAAAAGAAATTGATAGTGCAATGCCAATAACACTAAGTATATCAATATCAAATGAGGAAAAAACATATTATGAAAGATACAAATCAGCATTAGATGGAATAGACTTAGTACTTGGAAGAGGCGGAGACCAAGCAATAATAAGAAAAGAAGGAAAATATAAATTCTATGGTGGAACATCATTAGAAGTAGAAAAACGTACAAAAGTAAAAGCGAGAATAGTAGCACATACAATAGAAAGTCTAATACAAGATGCAAAAGATGTAATAATAATGGGACATCAAAATGCAGACATAGATTCACTAGGTTCTTCATTAGGAATATATAGATTAGCTAAAACAATAGGAAAACCAGCATATATTGTAAATGATAATTTTGGAATGAATTTAGGAAAATTTATAGATATATTAAATCAAGAGGAAGAATATAAAGGTGTAATATTAGATTCAAAACAAGCTTTAGCAACAATAAGTTCAGAAAGCTTATTAATAATAGTAGACACACATAAAAAATCATATGTACAAGTTCCAGAGTTACTATCAAAAACAGATAAAATAGTAATAATAGATCATCATAGAAAAAGTACAGAATTCATAGAAAATGCAAGTTTAACTTTTCAAGAAGTATATGCTTCATCAGCAGCAGAACTTGTAACAGAAATCATACAATATGTTGATAGAAAAGTAGAATTAAAACAAATAGAAATAGAAAGCCTTTATGGTGGAATAATGGTAGATACTAAAAACTTTACATTTAAAACAGGTGTAAGAACATTTGAAGCAGCAGCATACTTAAGAAAATTTGGTGTTGATATAATAAAAGTTAAAAAATGGTTCCAAGCAGATTTAGAAAGCTATAATGTAATAGCAGATATAGTAAAAAATGCAGAACTAATTTCAGACTCAATTGCAATATCTATATATGAAGAAAAAGCAAAAGATGCTAACACAATATGTGCAAAGGCAGCAGATGAATTGCTAACAATAAGTAATATAACAGCATCATTTGTTATAGGAAATACAGGAGACAATATTTGTATAAGTGGACGTTCAATAGGAGATATAAATGTTCAATTAATAATGGAGAAACTTGGTGGAGGAGGTCATATCACACTAGCAGGAGCACAACTTGGAAATATGACTCTTGAAGAAGCAAAAGTAGAACTAATAAACAGAATTAATGAATATTTTGCAGAAATAAATGAATAAAAGAGAAAGGAGTAATACTATGAAAGTTATACTACTAGACAACATAAAAGGAGTAGGAAAAAAAGATCAAATAATAAACGCAAGTGATGGATATGCAAGAAACTTCTTATTCCCTAAAAAATTAGCAGTGGAAGCAAATAATGAAAACTTAGCAAAACTAAAATCACAAAATGAATCAAAAGCATTTAAAAAGGAAACAGAAAAAAATGAAGCCCAAAAAATATCAGAAAAAATAAATGAAATAACATTAAAAATAGCAGTGAAAGCAGGAGAAAATGGAAAAATATTTGGTGGGGTAACAGCAAAAGAAATAGCAGAATCATTAAATAAAGAATATAAAATAGAAGTAGATAAGAAGAAAATAGCTTTATCAGAAACAATAAAAAATACTGGAACATATACAGTAGATATTAAATTGTACGAAGGAATAATTGCAAAATTGAAATTAAGCATAGTAGCATAAAGAAATATAAAACTAGTTATAAAAAATATAGATTAATTACAAATCCCAGAGTGCATATAACAACATGAGGATTCTGAAATAATAGTAAGACAAATATTATTTTTATAACGGATTGGAGTAAGCATGGAATTAGGTAAAGTACCACCACATGACATAGAAGCTGAACAAGCAATTCTAGGATGTATGCTAACAGATAAAGATGCAGTAATATCAGCAATGGAAGTACTAAAAGTTGAAGACTATTATAGAGAAGATAACAAACTAATCTATGAAGCAATGTTAGCATTATATGGAAGAGCAGAACCAATAGATATTATAACAGTTAAATCCGAACTAGTATCAAATGGAAAATTTGATCAAGTTGGAGGATTAGAATATTTAGCAACACTACCAGAAAAAGTGCCAACAACAACTAATGTAGAGAAGTATATAAAAATAGTTGAAGAAAAAGCGTTATTAAGAAATCTAATAAAAACAGCAAATGACATAATTGCAGCAGGATATGATCAAACAGAAGATGTTGAAGATATAATGAATGTGGCTGAAAAGAAAATATTTGATGTAATGCAAAATAAAAATACAAGTGGATATTCACCTATAAAAGATGTATTAGTTGGAACATTTTCAGAATTGGAAAGACTATATAATCAAAAAGGGTATGTAACAGGAGTTGAAACAGGATTTACAGATTTAGACTATAAAACATCAGGATTTCATAATTCAGATTTAATAATAATAGCAGCACGTCCTGCAATGGGAAAATCAGCATTTGCATTAAACATAGCAACACATGCTGCAACAAACAATAATGTACCAGTAATAATATTTAACTTAGAAATGGCAAAAGAACAATTAGCGAACAGAATTTTATGTAGTGAAGCTATGGTAGACAGTAACAAAATTAGAACTGGAAAAATAGATGATAACGAATGGATAAAACTTGCAAATGCATCTGGTAGATTAGCAGAAGCACCAATATACATAGATGATACACCAGGAATAACAATAACAGAAATAAGAGCAAAATGTAGAAAAATAAAACTTGAAAAAGGAATTGGACTAGTAGTAATAGATTATTTACAGTTAATAGCAGGAAGTGGAAAGAAAGGTGGTAGTCGTGAACAAGAAATTTCAGAAATAAGCCGTTCGTTAAAAATACTAGCCAAAGAATTAAATGTTCCAGTAATAGCATTATCACAGTTATCACGTAGTGCAGAAAAAAGAGATGATAAAAGGCCAATGCTTTCAGATTTGAGAGAATCAGGAGCAATAGAACAAGATGCAGATATAGTAATGTTCTTATATAGAGATGATTACTATAATGAAAATAGCGAAAAGAAAAATACAGCAGAAGTAATATTAGCTAAACACAGAGGAGGTTCAACAGGAACAGTAGAACTAGGTTGGTTAGGAAATTATACAAAATTCGTAAACCAAGAAAAATATAGAGATGAAAATAATTAAAATAAAGTTTATGCTATTATAGAAAATGAGAATTATTATATTACGAAGTAAAAACTCTTAAAAAGTTTTAACAAAGTAAGATGATGATTCTCATTTTATCCAAAGGAGAAAAAATGTTAGAAGAAAAAATAAAAAAAACAATAACCAAATATAACCTAATAGAAAATGGAGATAAAATAGTGGTAGGTGTATCAGGTGGACCAGACTCAATGACACTATTAAATATTCTACTTAAAATAAAAGAAGAATATAGTTTGGAAATTTATGTAGCACATATAAACCATATGATAAGAGAAAATGCTAAAATAGACGAAGAATATGTAGAAAATTATTGTTTAAAAAATAACATAGAATGTTTTATAAAAAGAGCTAATGTCATAGAAAAATCTAAACAAGAGAAAAAAGGATTAGAAGAAATAGGAAGAGAAATTCGATATAATTTCTTCGAAGAAGTTCTAAAAAATAAAAATGCGAATAAAATAGCAATAGCACATAATTTAAATGACAGGGCAGAAACAATAATAATGAATTTAATTAGAGGTACAGGTCCATCTGGATTAAAAGGAATAGAAGAAAAAAGAGATAAATATATTAGACCACTATTAGAAATTCCAAGAAAAGAAATTGAAGAATATTGCAAAGAAAATAAAATAAATCCAAGACATGATGAATCAAATGATGACACAACATATACAAGAAATAAAATAAGAAATATAGTTATTCCATACCTAAAAGATGAATTTAACCCAAATATAATAAATGGAATAATACGATTATCAGATATAATAAAAGAAGAACAAGAATATATGAATAACCAAGTAAAAGAAGCATATGATGAAATAATAATAAAAGAAGAAAAAGAAATATGTTATGACTTAAAAAAATTCAACAATGAAGATAAAGTTATACAAAAAAGACTAATATTAATGGGAATAGAAAAAATATTTGGAAGTAGCAAAGGAATAGAGAAAATAAATATAGAAGACATAATAAAACTATGTAACAATAACATTGGAAATAAATTTTTAAAACCAAACCAAAGAACAAAAATAGAAATAAAAAATAAACAAATAATAATAAGAAAAGATAATTAAAAAAAGATTACAAAAACATATCATTTTTGAAAATCATGTTGTAAATAAAAAATACTTATGTTATATTGTATTGTGAGATAGATGAATTTTGCATACTAAGGAGGAAGTAATTTGAAAAAAGGAATCAAAAAAGTAGCCATGTGGCTAATTTTATTAATTATTTTTATAATGGTAATATCTGCTATAAGTAGTAATATGTATAAAAAAATGACATATTCAGAATTACTAAAAAATTTAAATGAAGACAAAATAGAAACTATACAAATTTCAGATGATAACAAAACAGCAAGTGTAAAAGTTAAAGATGATAATATAGAAAAAACAGTTACAATACCAAGCTTAGACACATTTATGTTTAAAATTTCAGATCAATTAACTGATGGAAAAATAGAATTATCACAAATGGAAGAATCTAAATTTTTAAGCATATTAGAAGCATTTGGACCAACAATTCTATTAATGGTATTTATATTCTTTATCTGGGTAATGTTTATGAATCCAAATGCTCAAGGTGGCGGAAACAAAACAATGTCATTTGGAAAAAGCAAGGCAAGAATGATGACACCAGCAGATAAAAATAAAATAACATTTGCAGATGTAGCTGGAATTGAAGAAGAAAAACAAGAATTAGAAGAGATAGTAGAATTCTTAAAAAATCCAAAGAAATTTACTGAAATGGGAGCAAGAATACCAAAAGGCGTTTTATTAGTAGGACATCCTGGAACAGGTAAAACATTACTAGCAAAAGCTGTTGCAGGAGAGGCAGGAGTTCCATTCTTTATTATAAGTGGTTCAGATTTCGTTGAAATGTTTGTTGGTGTTGGTGCTTCAAGAGTAAGAGATTTATTTGAACAAGCTAAAAAGAATGCACCATGTATAGTATTCATAGATGAAATTGATGCAGTAGGACGTCAGAGAGGAGCAGGACTTGGTGGAGGACATGATGAAAGAGAACAAACATTAAACCAATTACTTGTTGAAATGGACGGATTTGCAGCAAATGAAGGAGTAATAGTATTAGCAGCTACAAATAGACCAGATGTATTAGATAAAGCATTATTAAGAGCAGGAAGATTTGATAGACAAATAGTAGTTGGAGCACCAGATGTTAAAGCAAGAGAAAAAATATTAACAGTACATGCAAGAAAGAAGAAACTTGCAGAAGACGTAGATTTAGCAACGATAGCTAAAAATACAGCAGGATTTGTAGGTGCGGATCTAGAAAATATTTTAAATGAAGCAGCATTACTTGCAGCTAAACAAGATAAAAAAGAAATTAATATGAAAGATATAGAAGACGCAATGATAAAAGTTACTATGGGACCTGAAAAGAAATCAAAAGTAATTAGTGAAAAAGAAAGAAAACTAGTTGCATTCCATGAAGCAGGACACGCAGTTGTTAGTAGATTCTTACCAACACAAGACCAAGTACATCAAATATCAATAGTTCCAAGAGGAATGGCTGGTGGATATACAATGTATAGACCAACAGAAGATAAATCATTTATGTCAAAAGTGGAAATGGAAGAAAATATAGTATCATTACTAGGAGGAAGAGTAGCAGAAAAACTAGTTTTAGGAGATATATCAACAGGAGCAAGCAATGACATAGAAAGAGCTTCAAAAATTGCAAGAGATATGGTTACTAAATATGGAATGAGTGAAAAAATAGGAACAATTACATTTGGAACAGGACAAGAAGAAGTATTCTTAGGTAGAGATATAAGTCAAGGAAGAAATTATAGTGAATCAACATCTTCAGAAATTGACCTTGAAGTAAAAGCAATAATTGATAAAGCATATAGAACAGCAGAACAAATTTTAACTATGAATATGGATAAATTAACTAAAGTTGCAAATACATTAATGGAAAAAGAGAAAATAGACGGAGAGGAATTCAGCGAAATTTTTGGACAAGAAAATTAAAAGATATAAAACGTAAAAATACACCTTAATATTATTAAGGTGTATTTTTATGCATTATATAATAAAAATGTTTATTTAGACGAAATAAAACAAAATATGAGTATATAATAAGTAATCATAAAACAAAAAAATAAAATATAAAAAATGAAAAAATAAAAAAATGATTTTTAAGAATAAAAATAAAAAAATAAAAAATAAGAAAAAGACAAAAGTTTATAAATGGCTCAAAATAAATAAAAATAAAAAATAATATAAAAAATAAAAAGATAAAAAATATTTTAAAAATGAAAAAATGATTTTTAAGAAAATATAAAATGTAATATAATTGTAATAAAAAAATGGCAAACCTTAGAGTAATAATAATTAAAACAATTTACAAAAATTTGCAATTTTAAAAAGAAAATTGTAGAAACTTCTTAAATACTATAATACAGAGTCCAAGTTACATAATTTATATATGTTTGACATTATATTAATTGATGATAAAATACAAACATCGTAAAGATGAGAGACAAAAAATATCACAATTAAAACTAATTAGGGAGGAAATCATGAAAGTAATCAAAAGGGATGGAAAAAGTGTAGAGTTCGATGACGAAAAAATAAGAATAGCAATAGGAAAAGCAAACAATGAAGTAGGAAGAAAAGAAAAAGCTACAAAAGAAGAAATTGAAGAAATAGTGAAATATATAGGAGAGTTGAGAAAAAATAGAATTTTAGTTGAAGACATCCAAGACATAATTGAAGAAAAACTAATGGAATTTGGAAAATATAATTTAGCAAGAAAATATATTACATATAGATACACTAGAGCTCTAATTAGAAAATCAAATACAACAGACCAATCAATAAAAGAATTAATAGATGGAGAAAGCGAATACTGGAATACAGAAAACGCTAACAAAAATGCTAGAGTAGTTACAACACAAAGAGATTATTTGGCAGGAATTACAAGTACAGATATAACAAGAAGGTTCCTATTACCAGAAGATGTAGTACAAGCACATGATGATGGAATAATACACTTTCATGATGCAGATTATTTTGCACAAAATGCATTACATAATTGTGAACTAATTAATCTAGAAGATATGTTACAAAATGGAACAATAATTAATGATGTTATGATAGAAAAACCACATAGGTTTATAACAGCAGCAACAATTGCAACACAAATTATATTAGCAGTAACATCATCAAGCTATGGAGGAGCAACAGTTTCACTAAGCCATTTAGCACCATTTGTAAAATATAGTTATGAAAGATATTACAAAAAATATAAAGAAAGAAACTTAACTGATGAACAAAGCAAAAAATTTGCAATGGAAGATACAAGAAAAGAAGTTGCAGATGGAGTTCAAACATTCAACTATCAAGTAAACAGTATGACAAATACTAATGGACAAGCACCATTTTTAAGTGTTTGTATGTACTTAGGTGAAACAGATGAATATAAAGATGAACTTGCAATGATTATAGAAGAATTCTTAAATCAAAGAATATTAGGATTTAAAAATAAAAAGGGAATTTATATAACACCAGCATTTCCAAAATTACTTTATGTATTAGAAGAAGATAATATAAATAAGGAATCAAAATATTGGTACTTAACAGAATTAGCAGCAAAATGTACAGCAAAAAGAATGGTACCTGATTACATCAGTGAAAAAATGATGAAACAATTAAAAATAAATCAATATGGAGATGGAGATGCATATCCATGTATGGGATGTAGATCATTCTTAACACCAGATAGGGTAAAAGGAAACATAGCAAATGCTAAAAACTATGTAGAAGGAAAAGGAAAATACTATGGTAGATTTAACCAGGGTGTTGTAACAATAAACCTTCCAGACGTTGCGTTATCTTCTGGTGGAGATATGGATAAATTCTGGAAAATTTATGAAGAAAGACTAGAGCTTTGCCATAGAGCATTACAAATAAGACACGAAAGATTAGCACAAGCAATAAGTGATGTAGCACCGATTGTTTGGCAACATGGAGCGTTAGCTAGATTACCACAAGGAGCATCAATCCATGATTTATTACATGGAGGATATTCAACAATATCATTAGGATATGCAGGGCTATATGAATGTGTTAAATACATGACAGGAAAAAGCCATACAGACAATGGTGAAGGAGAAGAATTCGGACTAGAAGTAATGCAAAAACTAAATGATAAATGTGCAGAATGGAAAGAAGCAGAAGATATAGATTATAGTGTATATGGAACACCAATAGAGTCAACAACATATAAATTTGCAAAATGCTTACAAAAAAGATTTGGAAAAATAGAAGGAATAACAGACAGAAACTACATAACAAACTCATACCATGTACCAGTATTTGAAGAAATAGATGCATTTACAAAACTAAAATTAGAAAGCAAATTCCAAAGATTAAGCCCAGGAGGAGCTATATCATATGTAGAAACTCCAAACTTACAAGATAACATAGATGCAGTTATTGAATTAATAAAATTTATATATGACAACATTATGTATGCAGAATTAAATACAAAATCAGATTATTGCCAAGAATGTGGATACACAGGAGAAATATTAATTGACGATAATTTAGAATGGTATTGCCCAAATTGTGGAAACAGAGACCATGACAAATTAAATGTAGCTAGAAGAACATGTGGATACATAGGAAGCAATTTCTGGAACAAAGGAAGAACAGAAGAAATAAAAGAAAGAGTATTACACATAGATAATAAAGATGCATAAAATAAAAAAGGCAACAAAGATTGAGAGGTTGATGAAATTATGAAATACAATAAAATTAGAAAAATGGATATTGCAGATGGACCAGGAGTTAGAGTTTCAATATTTATGCAAGGATGTGCATTTAATTGCAAAAATTGTTTTAATCCAGAAACCCACGACTTCGAAAAAGGAGAAGAATTTACAGATGAAACAATAGAAAAAGTATTAAATCTTTGTGATAAAGAACATATAGCAGGGCTTTCAATTTTAGGTGGAGAGCCAATGCATCCAAAAAATATAGAAGGAACAACAAAACTTGCAAAAGAATTCAAAAAAAGATTCCCAGATAAAACAATATGGGCATGGACAGGATTCAACTTTGAAAAAAATCTAAAACATAAAGAAGTAATGAAATATATTGATGTACTTGTAGATGGTCAATATCAAGAAGAAAAGAGAAATCCAAATATTCATTGGAGAGGTTCAGAAAATCAAAGAGTTATAAATGTACCAGCATCACTAAAAGTACACAAAGTAGTAAGTTTAGAAGCTTAGTTTATTATAAAATAAGAGATATTGTTGAAGTGAACTCTATTTAGTTCACTTCATTTATGTCTCTTATTTTTATATGTTAGACTATAAAAAAAGCCGAAATAAAATAACAAAATATTCTAAGGGTTACTTTTCAGTTTCTACATTTTCTATAATAAATTAGGATGAGCCTCTCCACATACAAGCTCTGTGCACCCTCATCCTAATTTATTTAGAAACTGTATGAAACTTTCATTTACACTTAGAATATTTTGTTATTTTATTTCGGCTTTTTCTATGATTTAAGATAATACATTATATAATAATAAAGTATCAAAATTGAAATAAAATTGTAAAAAATTATGTAACCTCGAAGGAATTATAGGATTTATGTCGAATAATAATAAAAGAAAGGAAAAAAATGATAAGATATAGTGATGAATTAATTGATGAAATTAAATCTTCTAATGATATAGTAGACACAATATCACAATATGTAACATTAAAAAGAAGCGGAAGAAACTTTTTTGGACTATGCCCATTTCACAAAGAAAAATCACCTTCTTTTTCTGTTTCACCAGATAAACAGATATTTCACTGTTTTGGTTGTGGTGTTGGTGGAAATGTTATTCATTTTATCAGTAAAATTGAAAACTTAGAATTTAGAGATACGCTAGAATTTTTAGCTGAACGTGCTGGTATAGAATTACCAACTTCAGAAAATGAACAATTTAATCAAAGGCAAATCCTAAAAGAAAAAGTTTTTAAAATTAATGAAGAAACAGCTCTTTTTTATCATGAAAACCTATACAAGCCTACTGCAAAGCCAGCACAAGAATATGTAAAAACAAGAAAACTAAATAATAATACGCTAAAATCTTTCTTAATAGGATACTCTGGAACATACAATGAGTTATACAATCACTTAAAACAAAAGGGATTCACAAACGAAGAAATATTAGCATCAAGCCTAGTAAATAAAAATGACAGAGGGCAATATATAGACAGATTTAGAAATAGACTAATGATTCCAATAATGGATATAAAGGGAAAAGTTATAGCATTTGGAGGAAGAGTTTTAGACAAATCACTACCCAAATATATAAACTCTCCAGAAAACATAGTTTATTCAAAAGGAAGAAACTTATTTGGTTTAAACATAGCTAAAAAAGGTAATCTAGATAAAATAGTTATAGTTGAGGGATACATGGATGCGATTTCTCTATATCAAAGAGGAATAACTAATGTAGTTGCTTCACTAGGAACAGCACTAACAGAAGCACAAGGAAGATTACTTAGAAAATATGCAGGGCAAGTAATAATTAGTTACGATTCAGATGCAGCACGGACAAACTGCAACAATGAGAGGATTAGAAATTCTAAAAAATCTAGGGTGTGATGTACGAATATTACAAATGGAAGGTGCAAAAGACCCAGATGAATATGTTATCAAATATGGAAGTGGCAGATTTAATATATTAATAGACCAAGCAATATCTCTTATAGAATTTAAAGTAAAAGTATTAAAAGGAAAATATAACCTAGAAAATACAAATGACAAAATAAAATTCTTACAAGAAATAGCCAAACTATTAATAAATATAGAAAGTCAAATAGAATTAGAAATACAAATTGATAATATATCAAGAGACTATGGAATTTCTAAAGAAGCAATATATGCAGAAATAAATAAAATAAAATATGTAAATAAAAAAGACGAAAAAGAAAACAAGCAAGCAGTAAAACCAATAATAAAAAAACAAGAAAAAAACATAGAGGAACTAACTATAAAAAGAGAAAATGTTATTATTTATTTATTAGTGAATGGAAATGAATTAGAAAGAAATAAAATAAAAAGCAATATAAAAAGTGATGACCTTAAATATTCACTAAACAAACAAATTATAGAAAAAATATATAATTATATAGAAAATGGAAAAGAAATAAATAATATACTAGATACGATAGAAGACGAGCAACTTATAGGACATTTGAGTAGCATAATGGCAGATGATTATGAAATATCAGACATTGATAAATGTATAGAAGATGTTATAAATAGCTATAATAAAGAAAGAATTATTATGCGAAGAAATGAGATTTTATTAGAATTAGAAAATACTAGCCATACCAAAGACGATATAGTTAATTTAGAGAAAGAGCTAAGCCAAATTATTTTGCAATTAGCCAAAATGAAATAGGAGGAAAATATGGATAGAGTCAAAAAAGAAGAGACAGAAAATGAAGATACAGCTAAAAAAGTAAAAGTAAATAAAGAAGAAACTGCAACAAAAAAGAAATTAAAAGAAATTAAAAAAGTAGAAAATCCGCAAACAGAAGAAGAACTAGCTAATAATAAAGTATATAATATACTAAAAACAGCAAAAGAAAGTGGAAAAATAACATATGGTGAACTTGCAACACAATTAGGTGATGTTACACCAGAACAAATAGACAAGGTATTTGATGTATTTGAAGAACTAGGAGTAGATGTACTAAAAGACGAAGAAGATGACGAACCAGACATTGAAGATTTAGAAGAAGTAGAAGAAATAAAACTTGAAGAAATGAATGCAACAAGTTTAGAGGGAATTAGTGTAGATGACCCAGTAAGAATGTACTTACGTGAAATAGGAAGAATACCATTATTAACATTTGAAGAAGAATTAGAACTAGCAAAAAGAATACTAGAAAATGATGAAGAAGCAAAACAAAAATTAGCAGAATCAAACTTAAGACTTGTTGTAAGTATAGCAAAAAAATATGTTGGAAGAGGAATGTTATTCCTAGATTTAATACAAGAAGGAAACATGGGATTAATCAAAGCAGTAGAAAAATTTGATTATACAAAAGGATTCAAATTTAGTACTTATGCAACATGGTGGATTAGACAAGCTATAACAAGAGCAATAGCAGACCAAGCAAGGACTATAAGAATACCAGTTCATATGGTTGAAACAATAAACAAACTAATACGTACATCAAGACATTTATTACAACAGCTAGGAAGAGAACCTACGCCAGAAGAAATAGCAAAAGAAATGGAAATACCAGTTGAAAAAGTAATGGAAATTCAAAAAATAGCACAAGACCCAGTATCATTAGAAACACCAATTGGAGAAGAAGATGATAGCCATTTAGGAGATTTTATTCCAGATGATGAATCACCAGCTCCACAAGACTCAGCAGCATATACATTACTAAAAGAACAACTAGAAGAAGTAATGGAAACATTAACTCCAAGAGAAGCAAAAGTACTAAAACTAAGATTTGGACTAGAAGATGGAAAAGCAAGAACACTTGAAGAAGTAGGTCGTGAGTTTCAAGTAACACGTGAAAGAATTAGACAAATTGAAGCAAAAGCTCTAAGAAAACTAAGACATCCAAGTAGAAGCAAAAGATTAAAAGATTATATGAGTTAATAAGGAGAAATTACAATGGAAAAAAAGAATATTGAAATAATTCCAGGAGATGGTAAAATAGATATTTCACCAGCACAAGACCATATTGGAGATATAGTTGTAAGTAAGAAACCTAAAAAAGAAGAAATTGTAATTCCAAAATCCAAAAAACAATAAATAAAATAAATATAACAATACTAATATAGAGATATAACTAAATATCTCTAATTAGTATTGCTATCGAATATTAATAAAAATATAAATAGAAATATTGACAAAATAGAAAATAACAAGTATAATAATATCTGTTATGGCGAGATAGCTCAGTTGGCTAGAGCAACTGGTTCATACCCAGTGGGTCGATGGTTCGAATCCATTTCTCGCTACCAAAACTTCCGAAAAATCGGAAGTTTTTTATTTTTGCAAAAAATCTAAGAATAGTTATATTCTATATATACTTCTAAAATTTAATTTTTTAATAATTGCTTTTTTATTTTTTCTAATTTATTTATTTCCAAAACTATATATTATCTTTCAAAATCTTTCTTCTAGAAGATTATCATTGCCAAGAATAATACCAAAAGGTGAATTTTACTATAAGAACTTTCCAAATTACTCTAAGTTTTTGTAATAAAGAATTTAAACTTAATAATAAGTTTTTATGTATATTACATATATGTTATATAGGACATTTTCATATACTTTAAAAGGATAATAACGTATATTAAAAATAGAGAAATAATAAAATCTAGGAGGAACAAATGAAAAAAATATTTAAAATACTTATTATAGTTTTTATAGTAATAATACTTATTATAGAATTAATATTATTTTCTAAAAGAATTTATCGTATATCATTAATTAAAAATGAAAAGCAAGCTCTAACTGAACCAAATACTAATGATGAAACTACAATAATTAATGTTACTAATTTATCAAATGATTCCCAAATAAATCATCAACATGTTTTAAAAACTCAATATAATAATAAAGAACACTGGGAAGAATGTACGGTTTGCAATGAAAAACAAAACATTACAAAACATAGTTTAATCATCCAATGGGCACGTGGATATGAATCATGTAGATCTGATAATTCATATACAGAGATATGCTCATGTGGATATTCACACACAGATCATAAGCCATGTGTATGGGATGGTAAATCATACATGCAATATTCAAATAATTATATCCATGCCAAAAAATGCAAGAATTGCCTAAATAACATACACTATAAATATTATTTAGGAAGTGAACTATATGAAATATTTTGCGAAGATGAGAAATATGAATATAAAAAAAATACACCATTTTACCAAAGATGTCATTTAAAAGATGGAACTATCTTAGACTGCAAAAATAAAGGAGTATGTTCAATATGTGGACTTAATAGTATAGAAAATAATCATTTAATAGTGCTTAAAAATAATAAAATTTTTTGCCAGAATTGTGGAGAAGAATATGGAGAATATAGTGATGAAAAAGTTATAAGAGATAGTAATGATCCTGGAACATATACAGTAGAATTTAGAGTAAAACTAATAAATGGTGCAAAATTTAATAATACAATTGGTTTTTATGATATAGACTGGTATGACAAAAATCAACAGATAGTATCTGAAAAAAATGGGGATGGAACAGAATTTTTATTAAAAACAATAGTAAAGTTTAAGTCAAATTATAAAGTTAAACAATATCCAACTTTAGAATTTTATATAACAATAAATGGAAAACTATTTATAGCTCAAGCAGGAGAGTATGAATTCTATCCAGACATAACGAAGCCAGAAATAAGTGAAATAACAATGAACAATGGAAGTGAAACATTAACAGAATGGAGTAGAACAAAGCCAATAACAATTAGTGGAAAAGAAAATTATTGTAATAATGTAAAAATCAAAATAGTAGAAGAAGATAATGAGGAAAATATTATTTTTGAAGGAGGAACAACAGTTGAAAATAAAAATTATTCAGTTTCATGTATACCAGAAATTAAAATAGAAACAATAGGAAAAAAATATAAATGTATAGTAACAGATGAATGTGGTAATGAAACAGAAAAGAATTTTGAAATTGCGAAAATTGATTCAATAGCACCAATTCCAACTTCGGAAGAAATAATTAATAATGAATGGCTAAAAGAAAGAGAGTTTACATTCACAGCAGTTGATACAGGAATTGGAGATGTAGAAATTGCATTTAATGATGAAAAATATTATAAAAAAGCAATAAGTAATGGAACGGAGTTTTCAAAAAAGTACAAATTCATAGGAGATGTATATCAGCCCAAAGAATTATCAGTACTATACAAAGATGGGCTAGGAAATACAACAATGCAAAAAATAACAATAGACAAGTTAGATAACACAGCACCTAGTATAACAAAAACAGAATTACACAATAATAAATTAAATATAACTTCACATGATGAACATGAAACTTTAGGAGAGGGA
Source organism: uncultured Clostridium sp. (assembly GCA_947382445.1). The sequence continues at coordinate 16,570 of CANCZH010000035.1, forward strand.
TCAGGAGTAACAAAGTATAGATATTTATTAAGTACAGAAAAAATAGAAAATCCAGAACTAAATTCATCTAATAGCATTGAAATAAATAAAGAAGATGAAGCAAAAATAAATGAAATTTATAAAATAAAATACATATATATTCAAGCTGAAGACTTAGTAGGAAATCTAAGTGAAATTTATGAATTTGAAGTGCCACAGTTAGTGCTAACAAGTAAAGTAAACTTAAACACAGAAAATGAAAAAGGAGAAGTAATTTTAGATTGGTCAACATATAATATTCAAGATAAGTATTTTGTAATTTATCGTAAACAAGAAAATGAAGATAATTGGGAAACAATAGTATCATTAGAAGAAAAATTTAATGGGAATAATTATATAGATATTTCAGCAAATGATAAAATATTACCTAATGAGCCCAAAATTAATATAAGTGAAGATGTAGAAAGTAACAATATAACAATAATAGCTAATTCAGAAGATAAAGGAACAAAATACGTATATTATATAGAAGCTTATGATAGTAATAATAATTTATTAAATATATCAAATTAATATAAAAGAACAATAGTGGACTCTTTTATATCAGACAGCTAAAATTTATTGTAAAATCCACGTAATTGTTTCTTGTGAACATTGTTTTCCAAGGTTTTATATCATAGAAAATTCTGAGCACTTTCCTAATAATATAAAAAAAGAAGTTTTGAATTTCAAAACTTCTTTTTATGTATTTTAAAATTATTCAGCTGCTTCTTCTACTGGATAAACACTAACTTGTTTTTTGTCTCTACCTAATTTTTCGAACTTAACTGTTCCATCAGATAAAGCAAATAAAGTGTCATCACTACCTTTTCCAACATTCATACCTGGATGAATATGAGTTCCTCTTTGTCTAACTAAAATATTTCCAGCTAAAACAAATTGTCCGTCAGCTCTTTTTACACCTAAACGTTTAGACTCACTATCTCTACCGTTCTTAACACTACCTTGACCTTTTTTATGTGCCACTTAAATTCACTCCCTTCACATATAATTTTTATATGTTACACTTTAAATAAAATCAAACTATTATTCTGCAACTTCTGTAGCTTCTTTTTTAGCTGCTGGTAACTTAATTCCAGTAATTTCTACTTTAGTATATGGTTGTCTATGACCTTGAGTTCTTCTGTAATTCTTTTTAGCTTTATATTTGAAAACAAGAATCTTTTTACCTTTACCATGAGAAACTACTTTTCCCTCAACTTTAATACCTTTAACATAAGGATTTCCAACTTGTACTTTTTCATCATCTGAAAGTAAAACAACTTTATCAAAAGTAATTTTTTTACCTTCTTCTTTATCTAATTTTTCGAAAAATACAACATCTCCTTGTGCTACTTTGTATTGTTTTCCACATGCTTCAATAATTGCGTACATTAAGTACACCTCCCTTTTTTGTATACTCGCTAATCCTTAAATGTAGGTAGCTAATAATGAAATTAACATTTATGGAACCTTAATTAAGCGGATTACAGTTACATATTTTAACATAGAAACCTATAAATGTCAACATAAAAATGACATTGACAATCAAAATAATTTAGGATATTATTTTATAAAATTTACAAAGAGGAGGTATTATGGAAGATAATAAAAAATATATTATTATTGGAATAATTGCAGTAATTATATTTACTATATTTATTGTAGTTATATTAAATGATAATAAAAAAGAAAGTAAAGAAGATTCTACCAAAGTTAAAAACAATACAAGTAATGAAACAACTATAAGTGAAAATTTTGATTATGAAACAGCAGCAAAGGAACAAATGAGAGAACCAAAATCAGGAGAAATAATTGCAGTGATGCATGTTAAAGATTATGGAGATATTACCTTAAAATTCTTTGAGGATAAAGCACCAAAAGCAGTAAAAAACTTTTTAACACATGCAAAGAATGGATATTATAATGGAGTAAAATTTCATAGAGTAATGGAAGAATTTATGATTCAAGGTGGAGATCCAGAAGGAACAGGAGCAGGAGGAGAAAGCATATGGGGAGAAGGATTTGAAGAAGAAATAGATCAAGGACTAGTACCGTATAGAGGTGCTTTATGTATGGCGAGTACTGGATATGGACAATCATCATTAGGAAGTCAATTTTTTATAGTTCAAGCCAATAGTAATGAAACAATGGCAAATACTTTAACATTAAATGGATTTCCAGAAGGATTAGTAAATTCATATTTAAATTATGGTGGATATGTAACATTATATAAGCAATATACAGTATTTGGACAAGTAATTCAAGGAATGGATATTGTAGATAAAATAGCAAAAACTTCAAAAACAACATCATCTACTGGAGAATTATCAAAACCAGTAAAAGATATAATAATAGAGTCAATAGATGTAAAGGTAAAAGAATAAAAAATTAAAAAGTGAATTCTATCTAGATTTTTGGTAGAATTTACTTTTTATAATTTTGGGTTGAATGTAAAAGTAAAATCCACATTTAACTGAATTTACTATTCTAAGAGAAA
>CANCZH010000036.1 GCA_947382445.1 uncultured Clostridium sp.
CTACACAAGGATGAACACTCTTTCCCTACACGACGCTCTTCCGATCTACTTCTTGCAATTTCAATATCTTCCATAATAATCCATCCTTTACTATAAAAATTAATCCTCTGCTGAAAAATTCTCTTCTTTTAATTCTCCATTTTCATTTAATAAAATCGTAATCTTTTTTTCAGCCTCCTCAATTTTCTTATTACAACTATTAGCAAGTTTCATTCCACTCTCAAATTTAAGAATAGAATCATCTAAATTTAAATCATCCTTTTCTAAAGATTGTACTATTTCTTCTAATTCATCAAGCATTTCTTCAAAACTTTTTTCCTTTTCCATATCATATCTTCCTTTTTTAATTAAATTATTTTAGATTTAATATTACCATCTACAAGCCTTAAATTCACAATATCATCTTTATGTAAGTCATTAACAGACTTAACTACCTTAGAATCCTTTTCTAAAATACTATATCCTCTAGTCAAAGTTTTAAGTGGACTTATACTATCTAATCTAGTTATACTCTCAACCATCTTAATTTTATAATCCTTCATTTTAGAATTAACACTATTTTCAATTCTTTTCAATAAATTATCAACTTTTAAATAATTATCTTTTATTTTATAATCAGGTTCGCTAAAAATTCTAGAACTCATGCACTTTTCATATCTCAAACGTGCTATATCAACTTTTTTCTTAAGTAACATCTTTAATCTATTTTTATATAAATAAATTCTATCCTCTAAATCAAATATATCGGCTACCGCTAACTCAGCTGCAGCAGATGGTGTTGGGGCTCTTAAATCAGAGACAAAATCTGCAATTGTGAAATCAGTCTCATGGCCAACAGCAGAAATAACTGGCAACCTAGAATCATAAATTGCTCTTGCCACAATTTCTTCATTAAAAGGCCATAAATCCTCTAATGAGCCTCCACCTCTTGCAATAATTAAAACATCAGCTAAATTATTTTCATTCATATAGCTAATAGCATCCGCAATTTTCTCAGCAGCTCCTACACCTTGAACAGGAACAGGATACAAACGAATATAGCAATTAGGATTTCTACGAGTAGAAACATTTATAATATCCCTAATAACTGCACCTGTATTAGATGTAAGTACACCTATTATCTTAGGCATAAGTGGAATCTCTTTTTTATGAGATTTATCAAACAGCCCCTCAGCCTCAAGTTTATTTTTCAGTTCATTATACTTAGTATACAAATCACCAATTCCATCCTCTTGCATAGCCTTACAATAAATCTGGTAAACCCCATCTCTTTCAAAAACAGCAACACTACCTAAAACATTAACTTTCATCCCATCCTTAGGCACAAAATTTAAAGTAGCTGTTGACGATTTAAACATTATGCATTTAATCAAAGAATTCTCATCTTTTAAAGTAAAATACATATGCCCGAGTATAATGATGTTTAAAATTAGAAATTTCTCCCTTAACAAAAACACTCTTTAAATATTCATCTTCTGCTACTTTATCCTTCATATATTTATTTAATTCAGAAACTGATATTGGTTCAATTCTCATTTATATTTTCCTTCCATAATTAACAAGTTGAAAAAAAATTGCTCATGTTGCTAGGCAAAATAATATTTTAAATACCGGAATGTACGAGTGTACATGAGGATTTTAAAATATTATTTTAACAACACAAAATGAGTAATATTTTTTTAACTCATTAGCGAACGATTGAAGCCAAAACCCCATTAACAAAAACCGGTGCAGCCTCATCTCCATACTTCTTAGCAAGTTCAACAGCCTCATTTATAGCAACTTTAAAAGGAATATCTTTATATTTAATCTCATAAATAGCAATTTTCAAAATAGCCAAATTAACCTTTGAAATTCTTTGAATAGACCAATCTTTTTTCAAATTATTAGAAATCAATTCTAAAATCTCTTCCTTTTTCTCCTCTATTCCATCATATATAGAATTTAAGTACTCAATTGCATCTTTATCTTCTATACTATTTTCACTTATAAATAAATTCAATTGTTCCTTATCATATTCCTTTTGAACTTCCATTCCATACATTACTTTAAATGCAAGTTCTCTAATAGCTGTTCTATTCATTATTCACCTCTAAAATTATAACTTATCTATTAAATTTTTTATTTTTTCTTTTACATCTTCTTTATTTCTTTGAAAATACCATCCAGCATACATACATAAAACAATTAATAAAATAGGAATTATTAATTTATATAATCCTGTTGCAATTACAATAATTGCAATTATCAAACCAATAAGTGGATACTTATTATCATTTATAAATTGTAAAAATTTTTCCATAAATCACGCCATCCTTTCTTGCTTATTGTATTGTTTGAACTTTTTTCTCTTGTTCTACACCTTTTATTTTTATATTTATTTCTTTAATCTCTAAATCAGTAGCTTTTTTTATAGTTAGCTTAATATTTTCTTGTAATTTGGCTGATGTATCTTTTATAATTGTGCTATCCTTAACTGAAATAACAAGATTTATTACTATATTTTTTTGCTCATCAAAATCAATTTTAATACTTTCTTCTTTTATATCTATTGATTTTTTTAAAACAGCTCCAACTAAATTAGAAATAGAATCTTTTGTAATTAATAATGAACCATTATCATTTTTTAATAAAACTCCATTAGAATTCTCACCCTTTGAATCACTTTTAAAAAATATATTTGCAATAGACCAAAATGTTAATAATATACAAACACATACTGTAAGTCCAATATTAGCAGATAAATATCCAAAAATGTCTTCAAATACATCTACACTAACTATATCTACACTTACAAACATTGTAAAAATCGAAAGTACTAAAATTAAAATAGAAAATACAATTATACTAAATCTTTCAACTAATCTCATACATATACCCTTTCTAATTAATCTTCATTTGTATCACTTTCTGGTAAATTAACTCCTTGAACATGAACATTAACTTCTAAAACTTTTAATCCTGTCATTGATTCAACTGCCTTTTTTACTCTATTTTGAATCTCAAAAGCAATTTCTGGAATTCTAACACCATATTCAACAATAATATTAACATCTATTTTAGTATTTTTCTCCCCAGCATCAACTTTAATTCCTTTAGACATTTTCTTTCCAAATACATCTGAAATTCCACCAGACATACAAAAAACTCCTGGAACTTCTGTTGCAGCTTTATTAGCAATTGCAGCTATAACATCATTTGCAATACGAATTCCCTCACCTTGCTCATTCTCAACCTTAACTTCCTCTAATTCGTTTTCTTCATTCATGTGCAAATCCTCCTTAACTTTTTATAGTATATCAATTATATGTTTATTTTACAACTATTATTTAAATATCTCTTCTTTTTCTATTTTATTACCTCTCAAATATTCTGATATACTCATTTTCTTAGCATTTTCTTCCTGAATTTCCAAAACAGAAATTATACCATCAATTGCTGAAATAAGTAGTCCTTCTTTTTCATTAGAAGTAATAACCTGACCTGGCTGTTTATCAGACTTTTGGTCAATAACCTCCACCTTCCAAAACTTTATTTTTTTATCATTTAAAAAAGAATATGCTCCCATAAAAGGATTTAATCCTCTTACTAAATTTTTAATTTGTTTTGCATTTCTCTCATTCCAATTTATTTTAGCAATTTCTCTATCTAGCATTGGAGCCATAGTAAAATCATCTGACTGCCTCTGTCTAGTTACACTTCCATTTTCTATCTGTTTTAAAGTCTCTATTAAAAGATTAGCACCAGCAACTGATAATCTATCCCACAATTCACCTGTTGTTTCATTTTCGCCAATTTGTACTTTTTCTTTTAAAAGTATATCACCTGTATCCATTCCTTCATTCATAAACATTGTTGTAACACCAGTTTCTTTATCTCCATTTATAACAGCCCATTGAATTGGTGCTGCACCTCTATATTTTGGAAGTAATGAGCCATGAACATTTACACATCCAAACTTTGGTAAATCCAAAATATCTTTTGGAATTATTTTTCCATAAGCAACAACACAAATTAAATCAGGATCAATAACCTTTATCTTTTCAAAAAGTTCCTCATTTCTCTTAAGTTTTAGAGGTTGCATTACTTCTAGACCTTGTTCTGTTGCATATTCTTTTACTTCAGATGGAATCATTTTCATTCCTCTGCCTTTTGGTTTATCTGGATTTGTAATAACTAATTCTATTTTATGTCCAGCTTCAACAAGAGCTTTTAGTGAATCTCTTGCAAAATCTGGTGTTCCCATAAAAACAATTCTCATTTATACCTCCTATTAATCATTTTGTGGAGTAACAACTTCAAAAGTACCAGGAATAATTTTTTCCTTAAAAGTTTCACCATTTAAATGATCTATTTCATGTTGAAGTGCTTGTGCTAAAAGTCCTTCAGCCTCTAATGTAACTTTTTTTCCTTCTATATCTAGTGCTTTAACTTTAACTCTAATAGATCTAGTAACTTTGCCAAATTGATTTGGATAGCTTAAACATCCTTCTTCTATTTCAACTGTTTCATCTGACTTCTCTATAATTTCTGGATTTATTAAAATAAATTTAGAAACATCATCATATAAATCAATTACAATTATTCTTTTTAAAACACCAACTTGTACACCTGCTAATCCTAGTCCATCAAATTTATGCATAGTTTCAAACATATCTTCTGCAAGTTCTTTAATTTTATCATCAATAACCTCTACCTGTCTTGATTTCTTTTTTAAAATCTCGTCCCCTTCATATCTTAAAGTTCTTATTGCCATTACTACTACAACTCCTTTTATTATATTTCGTTATCATACAAAGTTTAAAAAGATTGTTTATATTACAAGGTAAAATTATATTTTAAACACCAGAATGTACGTTTGTACATGAGGATTTTAAAATATAATTTTAACACAGCAAGATGAGTAATATTTTAAACTTTCTATATCATACTATTTGGATTGCCATCAACAATCAAAGTAACATCTTTATTCTTTCCATCATAAAAAGGTTTAACCACATTATTTATAGTTTCCAACGCCCTTTTGTTTAATCTTCCCTTAATAACAATTCTCCATCTATAAACATTCTGAATCCTGTCAATTGGAGATGGAACAGGTTTATATATCATTAAATTTTCATTTTTCTGTTTTAGTAAATTCTTATAAATTTTCTCTGAAACATTCTTAACCTTTGTTATATCCTCAGAATGAATTCTGACAAGTATTATATCGCAAAAAGGAGGATAATTCAAGTTCTTTCTAAGTTCAATTTCTCCCCTATAAAACTCATCATAATCCTGCTTTTTACTACATAAAATTGCATAATTATCTGGATTATATGTTTGAACAAAAACCCTTCCACTTTCTTTTTCTCTTCCAGCTCTACCTGCAACTTGAGTAATTGTTTGAAAAGTTCTTTCTTCTGACCTATAATCACCAATATTCAAAGAACCATCAGCAGCAACAATTCCGCACTAATGTAACATCAGGAAAATGATGACCTTTAGCTATCATCTGAGTTCCTATTAATATATCAATTTTCTCATCTCTAAACCTACTTAAAATATCTTCATGAGAATTCTTTTTAGTAACTGTATCTATATCCATTCTTATAGTAGAAGCATCTGGAAAAAGTTTAGAAATCTCACTTTCTACCTTTTGAGTTCCACTACCAAAATACTTAATTTTATCACTATTACATTCAGGACATATTTTAGGAACTTCTTCCTCATAACCACAATAATGACATTTTAATTTATTTTCATAGCTATGATATGTAAGAGCAATATTACAATTCTTACATTTCAAAGTATGTCCACAACTTCTACACATTATAAAAGTTGAGTAACCTCTTCTATTTATAAATAATATAGTTTGCTTCTTTCGTTTCAAATTTTCTTCTATCGCTTGTTGTAATTCCAAACTAAACATTGACCTATTGCCGATTGCAAGTTCTTGCCTCATATCAACAATTTTTATATCTGGTAATTTTGCATTATTAGCTCTTCTAGTCAATTTAATCAATTCTTTATCATGTTTTTCTGCCTTATAATAATCCACTATATCAGGTGTTGCACTTCCTAAAACTAAAGGAATATTATTTTGTTTAGCAATATATTTTGCTAAATCTTTAGCATGATATCTTGGAGTCATATCAGATTTATAAGAAGAATCATGTGCTTCATCAATTATTATAATTCCCAAATTTTTAATAGGAGCAAAAATTGCAGAACGAGCTCCAATAATAATATTCGCTCTTCCTTCTTTTATTTTAGTCCATTCATCATATCTCTCACCATTAGATAACTTACTATGTAAAACCGCTATACAATTTCCAAATCTAGCTAAAAATCTATCTACAATTTGAGGTGTTAAAGAAATTTCTGGAACTAATACCATAGCTCTTTTTCCAAGTTCTAAAGTTTTCTCTATTAACTGTAAATATATTTCTGTTTTACCGTGAACCAGTTACTCCATGTAATAGGAACTCTGCAAATTCCTCATTTTCTAGCATAAATTCAATTTGTTCATATGCAGATAATTGCTCATCTGTTAAATTTAGTTTCATATCTCTTTTAATATTTTTATGAATTAAAGGATTTCTTTCTAATTTTTCTTGAACAAATTTTATATATCCATTCTTTTCTAATGTTTTCATAATTGACTTAGATACATCTGTAACAGCCTCTAAATCTCCTATTTCCATTCCATCATTATTCATCAAAAATCTAAGTAACTTAATATGTTTATCACTTTTTATTAATCCTTTTTCAATATCTGATAAAATAATATTTTTATCAATTGTTAAATAAACAAATCTAGCAGTTTTCTCTTTAACTCTTTTAGTCAAGTCTTTTGATGAATTTCCAGGTGGTAGCATAAGCTTAATGCAATCGGAAACATTACAAAAATATTTATCTGCCATAAGTTTAGCAAGTTCAATGTTTTCCTCAGTTAAAATAAAATCTTCTATTTTAGCTATCTGTTTATTAGCAAATTCTGAATTATGTTTTAGTTCTAAAACATATCCTTCTGCTAAATTGTTTCCTTTTCCAAATGGTACGAAAACTCTTGCTCCAATTCTAATAGCTTCTTCGAATTTTTCAGGAACAATATAGTCAAAAACTTTATTCAATTGCTTAGCATTAGTATTCATCATTATTGAAGCAAACACGTTATAAAAATCCTCCATTTAAAATCTATTTTATAAAAATTATTAACTATGTATGAGTAATGTACCTAAATTTTAATTTTTTATAAGTGCGACTGGAAACTTCAACATAATTTCTTAGAAAAATTGGCTGAGGGTGCGCGTTCCATCCGCGGAGAGGCTCAGCCAATTTTTATTAGAAATTATTGAAGTTGTAACGGAGTCCTTATAACAAAATTAAAATTTAGTACATTACTAAATACATAATAAATAAATTTATAAATATAAAATTATTTTTTATATAATCTTAACTCATTTTCAATAATACTCATAATAATTTGAACTGTTTTTTCTAAATCATTATTTTTAAGAACATAATCATACACACCAATTCTAGACTCCTCATAATCAAATCTATTTAAACGTAATTTAATCTCAGCAGGACTAGGCTTGTCCTCTCTTTCCTCCAATCTTCTTTGTAACTCATCCTTTGGTACTCTTAGAAAAATTGTAACAACCTTAGTGTCATTCTTTAAAAGCTCTTTCAACTTCTCAGTGCCATTAACATCAATATCTTTAACAATAACTTTTCCACTTTCAATTTTCTCATTTAACAACTTTTTAGAAGAACCATAATAATTATTATGATGAACATCATATTCATAAAGTTCCCCATCATTAATCATTCTTTCAAACTCTTCCTTTGAAACAAAACAATAAGTTTCACCCTCAACATCACCAGGTCTTATTTCTCTTGAAGTATAAGATGGAAGTGAAACAACATTATTCATTCTTTTAATTAACTCCTTTTTTATTGTATCCTTTCCTGCTCCTGCAACACCAGATAAAATAACTAACATAACTTTTACTCCTTTAATTTTATAGAAAAATAGCGCACTTATTTTATATTAAGCCCGCCATTTTTCTTTTCTAAATTATTCTTCTTCATTATTTTCTTTTTCAACAATTTGAACTTTTCCCTCAGAAATTTCCTGAGCTGCAAGTGTAACAACACTAGGCTCTTTCTTATTTGTTAAAGGTTCAGCTCCCTCTGCAAGTTGTCTAGCTCTTTTAGAAGTTACTACCACTAATTGAAATCTATCATCAATTTTTTCTAGTAATTCATTTACAGTAGGTTTTACCATCATAACTAAAACGCCTCCTTACTCTTCATCTTCATCTTTATCTAATCTACTAGCTACTGTTTCTGGTTGAACCGCAGACAAAATAATATGTCCTGAATCCATAACTAAAACAGCTCTTGTTCTTCTTCCGTATGTAGCATCAATAGCCATTTTTGAATCTTTAGCTTCTTGAACTAATCTTTTAATAGGTGCAGAATCTGGACTTACAATTGAAATAATTCTATTAGCAGAAACTATATTTCCAAAGCCAATATTAATAAGTTGCATAGAAATCTCTCCTTCTCTATTCTATATTTTGAATCTGTTCTCTTACATCTTCTATTTCAGTTTTTAATTCAATTACAGAGTTTGAAATATCCAAACTATTAGCCTTAGAACCAATAGTATTAACCTCTCTATTCATTTCTTGAATAATAAAGTCACACTTTTTTCCAATAGGCAAATTTTCATTTTTAGTAATTAAATTCACAAACTGAGAAACATGACTATTTAATCTAGTTAATTCTTCTTGTATAGATGATTTATCTGAAAAAATAACAATTTCCTGTGCTAATCTGTTTTCATCTATAATATCTGTATTCATTAATTCCTTAACTCTTGCATTTAATTTTACTATATATTCCTCAACAAGTCCAGCAGAAAATTCAGAAATTTTTGAAATTTTTTCCTTTATTCTATTAATTCTTACTAATAAATCCTCACGAATTTTATTTCCTTCAACATCTCTCATAGAAATAAAGTTATCAATAGCACAATGCAAAGCAACAGATAATTCTTCCCAATAAAACTCTTCATTATCCTCATTTGAAATATTTAAAACTTCTGGAAACTTAGAAACAGTAGAAGTAGTTATGTCATCTTCTATTCCTGTTTCTTCTGCTAATTCCTTTAATTGTGCTATATATATTTTCGCCAATTCCTTATTAATCTTTATACTCTTACCTTTTTCACTATAATCATACATAGAAATAACTACATCAATTTTTCCTCTTGAAATACCATTTAATATCTCTTTTCTAACTTTATCTTCTAAATATGAAATCTGTCTTGGCAATTTTATAGATATATCACTATATTTATGATTAACGGACTTTATTTCAACAACATATTCTCTTCCGTCTATTTCATATTTTCCTCTTCCAAAACCTGTCATACTTCTCATATATATTAATCAACCTCTTTAAACTTTCTTTTATTCTTCTCATCTAAATATGTTTCATTATTTTTCTCTCCAACAATTTCTTTAATATCACTTAAACTTGCTTTATATTTCTTAATTTCTCTAGCATAGATAATTGTACATTTAACTAAATAATATACTAACATATAAATAGAAAAAATTGAATATACAAATTTAAGTAAAATTCCTCTATGAAAATATATATATGGCATAAATAATGTAACTAAACTAATCACTAATAACTCTACACCATTTAAAGTAATTGCATCATTATTAGTTTTATAAGCAAATTCAAAAACACCTATTGTTGCAATGATCAAAATACCTGAAAATATATGTAAATCAGCTTCAAATTCATTCATATCAAGCTTAATATATCCTAAATTTAAAAATATAAAATATAATAAAACTAATATAGCTATACAAAGATTTTTAAACAATTTATCATATATTTTTTCTTTTATTTCTTTTGGAATTTTTATCTTGGTTGCCATCTTTTCTACAACTTCATTTGTTTCCATTAAAAATTATCCTTCCAATTCATATATTAAAATTGATGAAATTACCACAGGCGCAGTTTCAGTTCTAAGAATTCTTTTACCTAAGCTTACAGAAATAGCACCATTATCAAGCAACTTCTTAACTTCTTCTTCATCAATTCCACCCTCTGGACCAATTATAACTGCAATTTTTAAATTTTTCTTTTCAATACTACGAATTACACTTTTTAAAGTATTATTCATTTCTTTCTCATATGCCATGATAATATAGTCATACTCATTAAAAATCTCAATTGCTTGATCTAGATTTAAAATTCTATCCACCTTTAATATATCATTTCTTAAAGACTGTTTTGAAGCAACTTCCGCAATTTTCTTCCATCTTTCAATTTTCTTTAGCTTATCTTTTTCATCAAATTTAACGACACATCTTTTCATTTCAGTTGGAATTATTTCATACACACCTAATTCTGTACATTTTTGAATTATATATTCAATTTTATCCGCCTTTGCTAAACCTTGAAAAATCGTAATATTTGGTCCACTTACTACTTCTTTATTTCTTTCAATAATTTCACATTGTACACATTCAGATGACAATGAAATAATTTTAGATTTATAATATATTCCATCTGAAACAATAGAAATTACATCACCTGGCTTTTTTCTCAAAACATTTTTTATATGATTTACATCTGAATTATTTATATAAATTTTATTTTCCTTAATTTGACTATTATTCACAAAAAAATTCATACTACTTATCCTTTTTCTTAAATACAATCAACTTGCTAAGAACATAATTCAATATAATAATAATAACTTGACTTATTGTTTTTACAATTAAATCTGAAAAGCCAAGCTTTGTGCAACCAATAAAATATATCAGCGAGTCTACAATCATTGAGAAAACTCTACAAGAAAAAAAAGATGCCATTTCTTTTAATACTTCTATTCTTCCATTTGCCTTACTTTTAAACACAAATTTTCTATTTGTAAGATATGCAAATACAATAGCAGCAATATTAGCAAATAAATTAGCTAAAAATCCGTATCATCCCCTCAGATGTATGCGATATAAACACAATTGAATAATAAACAATATAATTTACAACAGTTGTAAGTACTCCAAAAAATAAATACTTTATAACTTCTTCATATTTTCTATAATATTGATTTATTTTCTCCATTTTCTCTCCTTAAATTTTTGCAATTGTACTAATTTTTAATATTTTAGCAAGTTTAGAATTTAATTTAACTAGCTTTTCCTTAGTCCAATTCTTTTCCTTAAACTTCTTTATAAAATTAGATTTTAAGTTATCTTCTAATTTTTCATTTTCTAAAATAAGATTTTTATTTAAAATTTTATAATATGCCCTTTTCTCAAAAATTCCATTAGGTAGTAAATCTGCTTTTCTCCAAGAATAATTTTCGCTTCTTTTAATAATATTTCTATCTATCATAAATGCTTTTATAATATCATCTTGCAAACACAACATTTCTCCACTTTTAATATTTTCATTTTCTATCATACATACTAGTTCAAAAATACTCTTTCTTTCATGGAATTTCTCATTATACTCTTTTTCAATTAATTTAGCCTTTAAATCATGATTTTTAACACTTAATTTTCTATATTTAGCAATTCCTAAAAACTTTTCAAATATAGAACTTTCAACATAATATGAATTTCTTAAATTTATTTCATTTTCAAATCTAGATTTATATATTTTCTTATATACAATCTTATTCATTTCTTTTTCTTGCAATTTATCAATTCTAGCTATTTCATTTTCAATTTGAACTACTATATACGCAAATTCCTTAGAAAAATTACGTTTTAAATTTACAATTTTCCTGTCATAACAATTATTATACTCTATTTTATCTTGTAAAAATTCACGCAATTTAACAAAATAATCAGGAGAAATTGAAAATTTCACATCAAAATCCATACCAAAAATTTCAGAATTTTTTTGGTACAATCGAATTTTACTATCTAATTTATTCACTTCTGATATCAAGTTATCAACTTGATATAAAAAGTCCATTAAATAATTTGAACTTTTCATAATATTCCTCTTTATCTTTCGTTTTATATTTAAAATTATAATTCTATAACTGAATAATCAGTTAAATCTACATTTTTCACATCAGCATCAACAATACTTCCAATTTGATAACGATAATACATAATTGTATTAATATTTTGTATTCCAGGTTTATGATAATTGCATTCCATTTTTACTATCATTCCACTTGATTTATCAAGCCAAATATTAAAAGTACTTTCACTATTAGATAATGTAAAAGATATACATTTAATTCCATTCATTGTTTCATAATTTAAGAATTTATATTCATATTCATCACTCTCTAATAATTTTTCTGCTGTACATATCATCTCTTGAAAAGACGTAATTTCACTTTTATATTCTTTATACACATATGCAACTTTTTCATCTTCATCTATTTGAATTTTAGTTTTTTCATCTTCATTATCATATATTGTATAATAATCAGTTTTACAAATCAATTTTTTATTCTTTAATTTATAATCCACTACTGTTTTTTCATTATTATTTTCATTAGTTTCTGTTACAATTTCACAAAAAATATTATCTATGGTTGCTACTTTTTTAGCAAGTGCCATAGCTTCTTGTCTAGTCATTTCTTTTATATTTCTATTATAAAAAATCATTGAAATTCCAACCATCGCAACTACTAAAATAATAATTGTAGGAATTGCTAAAACAAATTTTTTCTTCTCTTTCATAATTTCACCTTTTTCAAAAGTCAGTATATATCAAATTTTATCTTTTTTCAATATAAAAATACAACAATGGTGGACTTTTTTAGTGTCAAATCCTTAAAGTCCACGTATAGTGTTCGTCTGCCAAATGATTTCTAGAATAGAACAAATCGGAAAGCCATTAAATTAGCATAATTTTTACTTTCCTAATATATAAAAAATACACCTCAGAATATTAGATTTATTCTAATATTCTAAGATGCATTTCTTCATTTTAGTTTTTATTCTTTTCTATTTCTTCTTTTTGTTAAATAAACTGCTATTCCTACTAATATTATAAGAACTGGCATACATAATGTTCTAATTATTGAACGTATTTCACTTAAACCTGTTGCAGGTATTTTATTAATATAAATTACATTATTTGGCTTTTGAGTTTGATTTGCATTATTATCATCCTTGCCTGAATTTATACTTGGATTTTGTGTTGGTTTATTTTCTCCTGGATTTGTACTTGGGCTTGGTGTTGGTTTATCTTCTCCTGGGTTTGTGCTTGGGCTTGGTGTTGGTTTATCCTCTCCTGGATTTGTACTTGGGCTTGGTGTTGGTTTATCTTCTCCTGGATTTGTACTTGGGCTCGGTGTTGGTTTATCTTCTCCTGGATTTGTGCTTGGACTTGGTGTTGGTTTATCCTCTCCTGGATTTGTGCTTGGGCTTGGTGTTGGTTTATCTTCTCCTGGATTTGTACTTGGACTTGGTGTTGGTTTATCCTCTCCTGGATTTGTACTTGGGCTTGGTTTACTTTCTTGAACAATCCATGTAACCTTAGCTACTGTCTTTCCTTCATTTCCGGCTTTATCTGTATAGACAAACTCAAATTCTCCGTTCTTTGTAAAAGTATATTTATTTTTTCCTTCATTATTTTTAATTACAATTTCTTCATTACATTCTAATATTGCAGTTACTGGTTTACTTGTTTTTTCTACTACATCATATTTTATTGTTGCTTTTGGAGCATCTCTATCTATCCAATTAACTTTTGCAATTTCTGTTCCTTTATTTCCTGCTGCATCTTCAAATTCAAATTTAAATTCTCCATTTTCTTTAAAGATATATCTACTATTACTATTATTATTTATAACTTTTACATTTTTTTCGTCAAAACTAATAATCGCTGTTACATCTTTATTTGTTGGATCTGTTATATCATATTTTATTGTTGCTTTCGGTACTACTTTATCTATCCAATCTACTTTTACAATAATATTTCCCTTATTTCCTGCTGCATCTTCAAATCTAAATTCAAATTTTCCATTTTCCTTAAATGTATATTTATTTTTTCCATTATTGTTTGTAATCTTTACATTTTCTTTATCAAAGTTAATTGTTGCTGTTACATTTTTATTTGTTAATTTTGTTATATCATATGTTATTGATACTTTTGCTTCTGTCTTATTTATCCAATTTACTTCTGCAATTGCCTCTCCTTTATTTCCAACTGCATCCTCATATTGGAATTTAAACTGACCATTTTCTACAAACTTATATGTTGTCTTTCCTTCATTATTTAATATTTTTACATTTTTCTTATTAAAACTAATTGTTGCTGTTACATCTTTGTTTGTTAATCCTGTTATATCATATTTTATTGTAGGTTCTGGTATTACTTTATCTATCCAATCTACTTTTGCTTTTCCTTTTCCTTTATTTCCTGCAATATCTTCAAACTCAAATTCAAATTCTCCATTTTCTTTAAATGTATAAGAATTCTTTCCATCATTATTTACTATTTTTACATTTTCCTTATTAAAGCTAATTGTTGCTATTACATCATTTTTAGTTAAATCTTTTATATTATATTCTATTTTAGCTTCTGGAACTACCTTATCTATAAAATCTACTTTAGCCTTTATTTTTCCTTTATTTCCTGCTGCATCTTCAAATTCAAATTCAAATTCTCCATTTTCTTTAAATGTATATGTTGTCTTTCCTTCATTATTTGTTACTTTTGCATCTTTCTTATCAAAATTAATTGTTGCTACTACATCTTTATTTGTTGGTTTTTCTATACTATATTTTATCGTAGCCTTTGGTGCAATTTTATCTATCCAGTCAACTTTTGCTTTTGCTGTTCCTTTATTTCCTGCTGCATCTTCAAATTTAAATTCAAGTTCTCCATTTTCTTTAAAAGTATACGTTGTCTTTCCTTCATTATTTGTTACTTTTACATTTTTCTCATCAAAGCTAATTGTTGCTACTACATCTTTATTTGTTAATTTTTTTACATCATAGTTTATTGTTGCTTTTGGAGTCACTTTGTCTATCCAATTAACTTTTGCTATTAAATTTCCTTTATTTCCTGCTGCATCTTCAAATTTAAATTCAAATTCTCCATTTTCTTTAAATGTATATGTATTTTTTCCACTATTGTTTGTAATCTTTACATTTTCTTTATCAAAACTAATTGTTGCTGTTACATCTTTATTTGTTAATTTTGTTATATCATATTTTACTGTTACTTTTGCTTCTGTTTTATTTATCCAGTCTACTTCTGCAATTGCTTCTCCTTTATTTTTAGCAGCATCCTCAAATTCAAATTTAAACTGTCCATTTTTTGTAAATTTATATGTTGTCTTTCCTTCATTATTTAAAATCTTTACATCTTTCTCATTAAAGCTAATTGTTGCTGTTACATCTTTATTTGTTAATTCTGCTATATCATATTTTATTGTTGCCAATGGAGCAACTTTGTCTATATAATTAACTTTTGCCTTTACTGTTCCTTTGTTTCCTGCTTTATCTTCAAATTTAAATTCAAATTCCCCATTTTCTTTAAATGTATATGTTGTCTTTCCTTCATTATTTGTTACTTTTACATCTTTCTTATCAAAACTAATTGTTGCTACTACATCTTTATTTGTTAATTTCGTTATATCATATTTTACTGTTGCTACTGGAACTACTTTATCTATATAGTTAACTTTTGCTTTTGCTGTTCCTTTATTTCCTGCTATATCTTCAAATTTAAATTCAAACTCTCCATTTTCTTTAAATGTATATGTTGTCTTTCCTTCATTATTTGTTACTTTTACATTTTCCTTATCAAAAGTAACTGTTGCTGTTACATCCTTATTTGTTAAATCTTTTATATCATAATTTATTGTTGCCTTTGGAACAATCTTATCTATCCAATTAACTTTTGCTTTTGCTGTTCCTTTGTTTCCAACTTTATCTTCAAATTTAAATTCAAATTCTCCATTTTCCTTAAATGTATATGTTGTCTTTCCTTCGTTATTTGTAATCTTCACATCTTTTTTATTAAAGTTAATTGTTGCAACTACATCTTTATTTGTTAAATCTTTTATATCATAATTTATTGTTGCAGCTGGTAATACTTTATCTATCCAATCTACTTTTGCTTTTATACTTCCTTTATTTCCAATACCATCTTCAAAATTAAATTCAAATTCTCCATTTTCTTTAAATGTATATGTTGTCTTTCCTTCATTATTTGTTACTTTTACATCTTTCTTGTCAAAACTAATTGTTGCTACTACATCTTTATTTGTTAATTCTTTTATATTATAGTTTATTGTTGCTTTTGGAACAACCTTATCTATCCAAATAACTTTTGCTATTGCTGTTCCTTTGTTTCCAGCATTATCTTCAAATTTGAATTCAAATTCTCCATTTTCTCTAAATGTATATGTTGTCTTTCCTTCATTATTTGTAATTCTTACATTCTCTTTATTAAAACTAATTGTTGCTGTTACATCTTTATTTGTTTTTTCTGTTATATCATATTTTACTGTTGCTACTGGAACTACTTTATCTATATAGTTAACTTTTGCTTTTGCTGTTCCTTTATTTCCTGCTTCATCTTCAAATTTAAATTCAAATTCTCCATTTTCTGTAAATGTATATGTTGTCTTTCCTTCATTGTTTGTAATCTTTACATTTTCCTCATTAAAGCTAATTGTTGCTGTTACATCTTTATTTGTTTTTTCTGCTATATCATATTTTATTGTTGCTACTGGAACTACTTTATCTATCCAATTAACTTTTGCTATGATATTTCCTTTATTTCCACTGATATCTTCAAATTTAAATTCAAACTGTCCATTTTCTGTAAATGTATATACATTTTTTCCTTCATTATTTGTTATTTTTACATTCTCTTTGTCAAAGCTAATTGTTGCTGTTACATCTTTATTTGTTTTTTCTGTTATATCATATTTTATTGTTGCTTTTGCTTCTGTTTTATTTATCCAATTTACTTCTGCAATTGCTTCTCCTTTATTTTTAGCAGCATCTTCAAATTCAAATTTAAATTCTCCATTTTCTGTGAATGTATATGTTGTTCTTCCTTCATTATTTAAAACTTTTACATTTTCTTCATTAAAGCTAATTGTTGCTGTTACATCTTTATTTGTTAAATCTTTTATATCATATTCTATTGTTGCTTCTGGAACAACTTTATCTATCCAATTAACATTTGCTTTTATACTTCCTCTATTTCCTACTGCATCTGCAAAACTAAATTCAAATTCTCCATTCTCTGCAAATGTATATGTCGTTTTTCCTTCATTATTTAAAACTTCTACATTTTCTTTATTGAAACTAATTGTTGCTGTTACATCTTTATTTGTTAAAGTCTTTATATCATATTCTATTGTTGCTTCTGGAATAACTTTATCTATCCAATCTACTTTCGCTTTGGCTTTTCCTTTATTTCCTGCTGCATCTTCAAATTCAAATTCAAATTCTCCATTTTCTGTAAATGT
>CANCZH010000037.1 GCA_947382445.1 uncultured Clostridium sp.
TTTATTTTATTTATTTTATTTTATTTATTTTATTTTATTTTATTTTATTTATTTTATTTTATTTATTTTATTTTATTTTATTTTATTTATTTTTTATTATTTTCAATAATAAAAAATAAATTTAAAAACATGTTTTTAAATTCACATTCTGTATAGTATAATCATAATTTACTTAGATAGTTTCAAAATCGTTAATATTCGATTTTAGTTCTTTTTAATATAATTACATGAATAAATAATAAAAATGCTTTATTTTTGATTTTCAAAAGGAACAATACTAGACATTAATAATAAAAAGGCAAACAATTTTTGTTTGCCTTTTTATTATTCTAGATAAAATTTTTTGAAACATTCTTGAGTTTTTTTCGATAAACTTTTGCTTTTTTCAAATGCTCTTGCAATAATAATCTGCTCCATTTCATAATCATATGGAAGCTCTATTAAAGAAAGTATAATACTAGAATTATTTACACAAAACTCTATTCTCATACCATCTTGCATAAATTCCTCTCTCCATGGGTATTCAAAGTATGTATTCGCCATATCTTCAGCCATAGAAGTCCAGTTACCTGTAATAACTCCCATATGTGTATACCCAATTATCTTTTTATCTTTCGCAACTATCTTTCCATCATAAATGCCAACTAATGAATCACCAAATATTTTTTGGTATTCTTCATCAGTATCTCCTTTTCTTTCTCTTCTTACCGTAACCCGAAATATTTTTTCCATAAATATTCTCCTTTCACAGTTAAAATTAACTATTACTTCACTACTTTGTTATGACTTATATGTTAACATAATTTTTAATATTTTACAATACTAATTTAATAATTATATTAATATCATTCACTTGAAATACATATGCATTTTATCTAAACATTATAAAATCTATTCTCTATTTTAACCTTTTTAAGAACAAATCGGAAAGCCATTAAATTAGCATAATTCTTACTTTTCTCTTTTGCTTTCCGTTAATTTGTTCGTGTGCCAAATTTATGAAATAAATTTGTGTACATTGTGTTTTTATATATTAGGAAAGTCAATTTTCCTAATATATAAAAAAAGTAGTAGAAACTATAGTATCTACTACTTTGGCGGAAGCTGAGGGATTTGAACCCTCGCGGCCCTTGCGAACCCTAACAGTTTAGCAAACTGTCCCCTTCAGCCACTTGGGTAAGCCTCCATATATAATAAAGCTAGATATTTATTAGACATCTAGCTTTGGCGGAGAGGGTGGGATTCGAACCCACGGTAGGCTATAAACCTACGCCAATTTTCAAGACTGGTGCCATAAACCAACTCGACCACCTCTCCGTATCAGACAATTAATAGTTTAACATGCAAACGATTAATTGTCAATATAATTTTTACATTTTTTCTTGTTCTTTTGCTCTAGTAACAGCTTTTATTTCTTCTTCTGATAGAGTATATTTAGAAGTACCATTTTCAATGGGCTTAGCATATATATTATTAGAATTTCTAGCATAAATTGCATTAAGTACAAAACCATTATTATCATTGTCTAAAACGGCTAATGCAAAACTTAAATCACTTCCAACGTCTTCAAATGCATTATATCTAATCATTCCAACTTTTTGAATACACTTATTAAGTTGCTTTTCTAAATTTAAATAATTAGCATTAATTATTTTATTTTCTTCATTAACATTATTAACCATTTCAATATAGTTCTTTAAAGTTTCTTCTATACTATCTTTGTCATCAAATTTAGCCATAAATTCAGTATATCTTACTTCAATCTTCCTTAATTTGCAAAAGAAAATTAAAATTATAATGGTTAACATAATATTAAATATTACTGATAAAATTAACATCATATCACTCATCTAGTAAATATACTCTCCTTACTTAATTAATTCTAGTATGCGCTCTAAATCATCATTTGATGCATATTCAATTATAATCTTACCTTTTCTTTGTCCTGCATTTAATTTTACTTTGGTTCCAAAGAAACTTTGAAAACTATTTTCTATATCTCTATAAATAGGTTCATACTTAGCATTCTTCTTAGGCATAGCTTTTCTTGACTTAGTTTTTTTCTCAGCCTCTCTTACACTATCCCCAGACTCTATCATATAAAGAGCCATATCATACTGCTTGTCTGGGCTTTCAAAACCTAATAAAGCTTTACAATGTCCTTCTGTTAGTTTTCCCTGTAATGCTAATTCTATAACTCTTTCATCTAAATTTAGTATTCTTAATGTATTAGCAACTGTACTTCTACTCTTTCCAATAATCTCAGCAACTTGTTGTTGATTTAAATCATATTGATCCATTAATAATTTTATTCCTCTAGCTTTTTCAATTGGATTTAAATCTTCTCTTTGTATATTTTCAATTAATGCAATTTCTTTATTTTTTTGTTCATTATTTTCTCTTACAATAGCTGGAATTTCAGATAAACCAGCCTTTTTAGAAGCTCTCCATCTTCTTTCACCAGCAACAATTTGATAATAATCATCTTTTTTAGCAACTATAATTGGTTGAATCACTCCATATTTTTTTATTGATTCAGAAAGTTCTGTTAAAGATTCTTCTTCAAAAATTCTTCTAGGCTGATCTTTATTAGGTTCAATCTCAGAAACTTTTAAATTCTGAATCACTTCATTATCAGCTACTTCCTCAGATAATTCTGATAATGTTGTTGAAAATAATGCATCTAAACCTTTACCTAAACCTGTCTTTTTTGCCATTTTCTATTCCTCCTACATCAAATGTTTCTATTTTATTGTGCTTTTAAAAATTCTTTAGCCAACTTTTCATAACTTTTAGCCCCCTTAGACTTTGGATCATAAATATTAATAGGCATTCCAAAGCTTGGTGCTTCACTTAGTCTAACATTTCTTGGTATAACGCTTTTATAAACCTTATCATTAAAATATCTTTTAACTTCCTTAACAACTTGATTTGATAAATTAGTTCTAATGTCGTACATAGTTAAAATAGCACCCTCTATTTCTAAAGATTTATTCAAATGTTTTTTAACTAGATTAATAGTATTAATTAACTGTCCCAAACCTTCTAGTGCATAATACTCACATTGTACAGGAATCAAAACAGAATTTGCCGCTGTAAACGAATTCAAAGTAATTAACCCCAAAGATGGAGGACAATCAATAAAAATATAGTCATAATCACTTTTAACATTTTCGAGTTGTTCCTTTAATCTCTGTTCTCTTGACATTTGTGATACTAATTCAACCTCTGCACCTGCTAAATTCATATTTGAAGGACATATTTTTAAATTTTTTTCTATTGTATCTTTTAAAGTATTTTCAACTGGTTCCTCATTTATTAAAACATCGTACAAAGATTTTCCATCTTCCTTTTCAACACCTAGTCCACTAGTAGCATTTCCTTGAGGATCCGCATCTATTAATACTACTTTTTTCCCACTTTTAGCTAATATAGTACTCAAATTAACTGCCGTTGTAGTCTTTCCTACTCCACCTTTTTGATTAGCAATAGCAATAATTTTTCCCAAAATAACCCCTCCAATCTTTCCATATAATAATATAAAAATTATTGTAGTATGTCAATAAAAAAACATCTTATTTTTATAAAAATTTGTAATTTTTCATAAATCAATCAAAAGAATTTCACAATTTTAAAAAAATAAGCAAAATAAATCCACAAGTTATCAACAAGTTACTTGTGGAACATTTTAATTTTTAATTTATGGCAATGGCTCTTTTAGAGGTTTTCCTTGTTTTCTTGGATATATTTGTTCGGTATTTTTTATTTTATCAATTATAACCAAACATCTATCATTATCTTCTAATTTATATTCAATGACTTCTTCAATTTTTCCCCCAAGTTTTTTAATTGCATTTTTCGAAAGATTAATTTCCTCTTCACAATTAGGTCCCTTCAAGCACAAACATTTTCCTCCAACCTTTACAAAAGGAAGCATATATTCAACTAAAGTACTCATATTAGCAACCGCTCTTGATACAACAATATCAAATTTCTCTCTAAACATTTTTTCATGAGCCATTTCTTCTGCTCTAACATGAATTGCTCTTATATTCTTTAATTTCAGTTTATTTATAGAATCATTCATAAAATTAACTTTTTTATTTACAGAATCAATTAAAGTAATATTTAAATTATCATTTACAATTTTCAATGGTATACCTGGAAAACCAGCTCCTGAGCCAATATCTAATACTTCATTTCCATTAACATATTTATCAATTATAATCGAATCAATAAAATGCTTAACAATAATATCTTTTTCACTTTTAATAGCAGTCAAATTAATTTTTTGATTCCATTCAAGCAAATTATTCATATATAAATAAAATTTATTAACATCATCATTATTAATTTTAATATTATTTTCTTCTAATTTCAATAATAAAAATTTATGAAACTCTTCTCTTTCCATTACTTCCTCCATTTACACATATAATCTAAAAATATTAATTATATGACTAAACAGAGCATATTTGAAACGTAATGGAACATATACATATGTAATCATGTTTCAAATATGCTCTAATAACATCAAATAGTATTTAAATTTTATTTTCTTTATACTTTCTTTGTTCTAAATAAACTAATAAAACTGAAATATCAGCAGGCGAAACTCCTGATATTCTAGATGCTTGACCAATTGAGTATGGTCTTATCTTACTAAGCTTTTGCTTTGCTTCTATTCTTATTCCCTTAATATCATTATAATCTATATCATCTGGTAAAATTTTTCTTTCAAGTTTTTTAAAGCTCTCTACTTGTGTTTCTTGCATTTTTATGTATCCTTCATATTTTACCATAATCTCAACTTCTTCAATAACATCTCTTGGTAATATTGGTCTGTTTATGTCAACTTCTTTTAATATTTCATATGTAAGCTCAGTTCTTTTCAATAATTCAGATAATTTTGCACCACCATTTAGCTCAGAAGTATTATATTTTCTTAAAAAATTATTAACTTCTTCAGTAGGTTTTATAACTACATTTTCTAACCTATTAATTTCTTTCTCAATTTCAACCTTTTTATCTAAAAATTTTTGATACCTTTCATTAGAAATTAAACCAACTTTATGTCCTATCTCTGTAAGCCTCATATCAGCATTATCTTGCCTTAATAAGAGTCTATATTCAGCCCTTGAAGTCATCATTCTGTATGGTTCATTTGTACTCTTAGTTACAATATCATCTATTAATACACCTATATAAGCATCTGACCTATCCAAAACAACCTGTTCTTCACCCTTTAACCTTTGTGCAGCATTAATTCCTGCTATTATCCCTTGTGCAGCAGCTTCCTCATATCCAGAAGTACCGTTAATTTGACCAGCAAAAAACATCCCATCTATTCCCTTTAATTCTAAAGTAGCCTTTAATTGAGATGGCTCTATACAATCATATTCTATCGCATATGCTGGCCTAGTAAACTCACAATGTTCTAATCCTGGTAATGTTCTATACATAGCAATTTGAACATCTTCTGGCAAAGATGAACTCATTCCTTGAATATACATCTCATCTGTATCTATTCCTAATGGTTCAACAAAAATCTGATGTCTTTCTTTATCAGCAAATCTAACAACTTTATCCTCTATTGATGGGCAATAGCGAGGCCCTGTTCCCTCAATTTTACCTGCATATAATGGAGATCTATGTAAATTAGCTCTAATAATTTCATGTGTTTTTTCATTAGTATATGTTAAATAACAAGGTTCTTGTTTAAAATTTTCTATTTTATCTTCAAAAGAAAATGCTGGTAAATCATCATCTCCTTTTTGAATTTCCATTTTAGAAAAATCAATACTATTTTTATTTATTCTAGCAGGTGTACCAGTTTTAAATCTAACTAAATTTATTCCTAAATTTCTAAGAATTCCAGATAATTTATTTGCAGGAAATACACCATCTGGCCCACTTTCACATGAATAATCACCTACAAATATTTTTCCCTTTAAATACGTACCTGTAGCCAAAATAACACTATCTAC
The DNA here is from genome assembly GCA_947382445.1 of uncultured Clostridium sp. The sequence goes on from CANCZH010000037.1 coordinate 5,988, forward strand.
CTCGTATATTGCACCCATGTCAGTCTCAACAGCCTTTATTTTTCCATCTTCAACCTTAATATCAACAATTTCTCCTTGTTTTAAATACAAGTTTTTTTGTTTTTCTAAAGTATGTTTCATTTCCATTTGATATCTTTTTCTATCAGCTTGTGCTCTTAATGAATGTACTGCTGGACCTTTTGAAGTATTCAACATTTTAACTTGAATCATTGTTTTATCAATATTCTTCCCCATTTCTCCCCCAAGTGCATCTATTTCTCTTACAAGATGACCTTTTGAAGAACCTCCTATATGTGGATTACATGGCATATTAGCTACACATTCTAGTGTTATTGAAAAAATCAAAGTTTTTAATCCCATTCTAGCAGCAGCAAGTGCAGCTTCACAACCAGCATGACCAGCACCTATTACTGCAATATCATATTTACCTGCATTAAAACTCATTTTCCTATCCTTTCTATATCTATTTCCTTATTTTCCTAAACAAAATTTAGAAAAAATTTCATTAATTATATCATCTGTTACACTTTCTCCTGTTATCTTTCCAAGTTCCTCTAAAATATCCTTTATATAAATAGCAATAATATCAAGTGGCATTCCATCATTTATAGTATTAATTGCTTTTTGTAAAGCATCATTTGCCTTACGAATTAAATCTCTGTGTCTAGTATTAATAGCTATTAATTCTCCATCACTTTGTATTTCCTGGTTAGAAACCATCTTTACCATATATTCTAATAGTTCTTGTATACCTTCCTGCGTTTTGGCAGATATTTTAAAAATTTTCTTACCTGTGTTCTCAAAAATTTCTTTGTCTATACATTCATTAGTTATATCAATCTTATTTAATACAATAATTGCATTCTTACTTTTCAAAATATCTAAAATCTTTTTATCTTCATCTGTAATTCTTCTAGAAATATCAAAAATGGCAATAATTAAATCACTACTTTCTGCAATATCAATAGCTTTATGAACACCTATCTTTTCAACAGTATCTTCTGTATCTCTTATTCCAGCAGTATCAATAATCTTAAATGGTATTCCTTCTAAAGAAATATACTCTTCAATTGTATCTCTGGTTGTTCCTTCAATTTCTGTAACAATTGCCCTTTCCTCATTTAATAAAAGATTTAAAAGTGATGATTTACCTGCATTCGGTTTACCAATTATAACTGTTTTTATGCCATCTCTTAGTATTTTTCCATTAATAAAAGTCTTTTCTAGATTGTCAATTTGATATTTATTTCGTAAAAGAAGTTCTAGAATTTTTGAATTTGTCATTTCTTCTATATCATATTCGGGATAGTCGATAGATACTTCTATATCAGCCATTCCAGATATTAGATCCTGCCTAATATCACTTATCCTTTTTGACAAATTACCCTCCAATTGGTTCATAGAAACTTTTGCTTCTTTATCAGTCTTACTATTTATAATATCAATAACAGCTTCTGCTTGTGTTAAATCAATTCTACCATTTAAAAAAGCCCTTTTAGTAAATTCTCCTGCCTCTGCAAGTTCTGCTCCATTCTTTAAACACAAATCTAATATCTGTCTCATAACTACTATACCACCATGTGAATTTATTTCACACATATTTTCAGTAGTATAACTTTTAGGAGCAACAAAATATGAAACTAAAACTTCGTCAATAACAATTCCATTATCAACTATCTTACCATATTTAATTGAATAACCTTTCTTTTCAGTATTATTAATAGGCTCAAAAATTTTATCTAAAATATTAAAACAATCATTCCCACTCATTCTAATAATACCAATTCCACCAATTCCAGGTGCAGTAGATATTGCTGCTATCGTAGACATATTTATATCCTCCTTTCAAATTTTTCAAAGAAATAGAGGTTCATTTTGAACCTCTATTTCTTTAGTGAAACTACAATCTTTCTATTAGGTTCTTCTCCTACACTGTGAGTTTCAACCTTTGAATTTTCTTGTAATCTTGCATGTATTATTTTTCTTTCATAAGAAGTCATTGGCTCAAGTGTAATAGATTTCCTTTTTCTTATAACAGTTCCTGCAATTTTATCTGCAAGTTCTTTTAAGTCCTTTTCTCTTTTTTCTTTATATCCCCCAATATTTAATAGAACTCTTACTCTCTCATTTAATTCCTTATTTGCTATATTATTTAAAATTACTTGCATAGAATTTAAAACATTTCCTCTATATCCTATTAAATAACCTGTATCCTCTCCGTTTATATCTATTAATAAGTCATTTTTATCTATTTTAATTTCATAACTTAAATCTTTAGTAGGTATACTTTGTATAAACTCATCTAAAAACTTTTTAATATTATCTTCTGCTTTACTTTCAGTTTCTTGTGAAACTTCAATTTTTTCTTTTCTTTCAGATTTTTTAGTATCCTCTTTAACTATTAATTCTACCTTAACAATTCTAGGAGTTAATATATTAAAAAAACTTCTTTTATCCTCTGATTCTAAAACTTTTACATCAACTTGTTTTCTAGAAACATTTAAATCTTTCAAACCTTTTTCAATTGCCTCATTTGTTGTCTTTCCCTCATATATATTAGACATACTATATCATCCTCTCCTCAGTATTATTCTTCATTATCTTTAAAAACTTTATTTAAAATTATTCTTTGTCCTGTTGTAATAATATTATTAATAAGCCAATATAAAGCCAATCCTAAAGGAGCTATTAATGCCACAGATACTGCCATAATTGGCATCATTAAAGACATTTGTTTATTCATATCTTCCATTGCATCATAATCATCATCTTCATCATTGCCATTTTCCTTAGCTAAAGCTTTTTTCTCTAACTTCTTTCTATTTTCTTCTTCTCTCTCTTCCTTAGTTAATTTTTTCTTTCCTTGCATTGTAGTAATTCTCATAGAAATCATAGAAGATAATACATATAAACCAGGAATTATATAAACAGTAAAATCTCCCCAATTTCTTGATGGAATGTTACTTAAATCAATTCCTAAAAAATTCATTTCTATTTTTATAGAATCATCATTATTTTTCTTAGATTCCCTTATTATATCAATTTCCTTATAATTAGATTGTCCACTTATTTGATATTTTTCTATATATTCATTAATTTTATTTGCATCCATTCTTTCCATATAAGTTAATGGTTGTCTTACTAAATAAAATATAGAAACAAGTAAAATTAACTGAAAAATTGAACCTAAGCAACCACTAAAAGGACTTACATTTTCCCTTTTATATAAATCCATTGTCTCTTGTCCTAATCTAACTTGGTCATTCTTGTATTTATCTTTTAATTCTTTTAATTTAGCTTGTATTTTATTGTTCTTAATTAATGTTTTTTGTTGTTTTATTGAAAGTGGTAATAAAATAATTTGAACAATTATTGTAAAAAGAATAATTGCTAAACCATAATTATTAACTAATCCATAAATAAAATTTAATAAATATCCAAAACAGCCAGCTATAAGAGCTATTAATTTACCCATTTTTCCTCCATTATTTTAAAGGGTCATATCCTCCTTTTGAAAAAGGATTACACCTTAAAATTCTCATTAAACTTAAAAAACATCCTTTTATAAAACCGTATTTATCTATTGCAGCAATAGCATAATCTGAGCATGTAGGATAATATTTGCAATGAACTCCTAAAAAACTAAATATAGGAGAAAATACTTTTTTATAAATTTTTATCAAGAAAATAGAAATTTTTTTCATTATTTATCACCTAAAATTTCAGCTTTTTCAAATATTTTTATTAAATCTTCTTTTACATCAAAAAAGTTTGCTTTTTGAGGATTTTCTTTCTTTTTCCAAATAATAAGGATATTACTATTTCTATTCATATTATCTTCAATTTCTGTATATGCAGCTCTAATATACCTTTTTATTCTATTTCTTATAACACTCTTGCCAACTTTCTTGCTAACAACAATTCCTATTCTATTTTTTTCTTTTTTATTATTAAAAATAAATACTTCTAATAAATTTCCAGGAATATATTTTCCCTTTTTAAAGAAATATTTAAATTCATAATTTTTCTTGATTATTTCAGTTTTTTTCATATTTTTCACTCTTGAAATTTACATAATTGCAAAAAAGGGCGTTTTCGCCCCTATTACAAACTATGCACTTAATACTTTTCTTCCTTTTGCTCTTCTAGCCTTTAATATGTTTCTTCCAGATCTAGTTTTCATTCTTTTCATGAAACCATGCTCTTTTTGTTGTTGTCTCTTTTTTGGTTGAAATGTTCTTTTCATATTGCACCTCCCATATATGATTAAATATTTTTATTCTCAAAAGTAATTAAAATTATACTACAAAAGTTCCAAAAATGTCAATACTTCCTTATTTATTTATATTTTTCCTTTGCAAATTATTGACTATTGAAAAATAAATTGATATTATATGAACCGATAAGATAATGGGGATATTTTACTACGCAAATAATAATTAGAGGTATTTAAAAAGTTCCCAAACTTTTTCTTTAAATTTATAAGGAGGTTGTTTAACTTGTTTGAGAATAAAAATGAACTTTTAAATCAGGCAAAAGAACTTTTAAAAAATGAAATGACAAATATTTCATATGCAACATGGATTAAAACGTTAGAAATCGGTAATATCTATGACAATAAAATCGAGTTAATAACATCAAACGCTATGCAAACAGATGCAATTAAATCTAGATATTATGAATTAATCATAAATACCTTTAATTTCTTAACAAATAAATCTTGGCAACTTGAAATAATAGATTCTTCGGACTCTTCAGCAGTAACAACAATGCAAGAAGCCTTTGAAAATTCTTTTGATAATCTAACATCAAGTCCAGAATATAGTAAAACGTCACTAAATCCTAAATACACTTTTGATACATTCGTTGTTGGAAATAATAATAGATTTGCACATGCAGCAGCATTGGCTGTATCAGAAGCACCATCATCAATGTATAATCCATTGTTTATATATGGAGGAGTTGGATTAGGAAAAACACATTTAATGCAAGCAATAGGAAATGAAATATTAAAAAGAGATAATTCAAAAAAAGTTTTATATGTAACATCAGAAGCATTTACTAATGAACTGGTAAATGCTATTAAAGATGCAAACTATAAAAATGAATTATTTAGAAATAAATATAGAAATATTGATATTTTACTTATAGATGACATTCAATTCTTTGCTGGGAAAAACACAGCACAAGAAGAATTCTTCCACACATTTAATACCCTTCATCAAAATGGCAAACAAATTATTTTATCTAGTGATAAACCACCAAGAGATATTGCATTATTAGAAGATAGGTTAAAATCTAGATTTGAATGGGGATTATTAGCAGATATATCTATGCCAGATTATGAAATGCGTCTTGCAATACTAAGGAAAAAAACTCAATTAGAGGGAATTTTAATTGAAGATGAAATCTTATCATTAATTGCAACAAGAATAGACTCAAATATAAGAGAACTAGAAGGAGTTCTAAATAAAATATTAGCATATACCTCATTAACACACAGTCCAATAACAATAGAAGTAGTAGAAAAGGCAATAAATGACGTAACTCTTCAAAAAGAAAATATAATTTCAGCAGATTATATTCAAGATGTTGTTTCAAATTATTTCAAAATAGACAAACGTGATTTAGTTTCTGCAAAAAAATCAAATGATATTGCATACCCAAGACAAATCGCAATGTATTTATGTAGAACAGTTGGACAAATGTCTTTTCCTAGAATAGGCAACGATTTTGGAGGTAGAGATCATACAACAGTAATGCACGCATACAAAAAAATAGAAAAAGAAATAAAAGAAAACACAAATACAAAACTAATTGTGGAAAGTGTGAAAACAATAATCACAAACAAGAAATAAATTGAATTATAAGTAAAAAACATTTATTTAAAAAATTTATGTTTTGGAGAACATTTTTTTGAATAAAATAAATCAATTTCTTCTTACGGAAGAACGAGATTAGATATCAACAGGTAGGTGTTAAAAAGTTGTTAAAATTGTGTTAATAATTCACTTATTCACATACAAAATTTAATAATGTGGAAAACTATTTTTTTTATACACATGGTTATCAACATGAATTTTTATACGGATATTAACAATGAACAGACTTTTCCACAGAATCCACAGCACCTAATACTAATACTACTATATATATTTATATTAATTATAATAAAAAAAGGAGTTTGATCAAAATGAAAATTATCTGCGAAAAAGAAAAACTTCTAAAAGGCATTAATTCCGTAATAAATGGAGTTGCTTCTAAAACAACAATGCCTGTATTAGAAGGAATACTAATTCAAACAAATGATAAAGAAGTAAAATTAACTACATATGATTTAGAAATAGGAATTGAATACATTATAGAATGTGACGTAAGAGAACAAGGAAATACGGTTGTTAATGCAACGATGTTTAGTGAAATAATAAGAAAATTACCAGATACAGAAATAGTTATTTCATTAAATAAAAATAATCTATTAGAAATAGAATGTGAAGGTTCATTATATAAATTAGCAACAATGAATCCAGAAGAATTCCCAGAATTACCTAAAATAAATATAGATAATTCAATAGAAATAGAGCAAAATTTGTTAAAAAACATGATAAGAAAAACAATATTTGCAGTTAGTAATGAAGAAAATAGACCAATATTTACAGGATGTTTATTTGAAGTAAAAGACAATAAACTAAATGTTGTTGCTGTTGATGGATATAGACTAGCTTTAAAAACAAATATATTAAATAACGAATCAAATAGTTTTCATGCAGTAATTCCTGGAAAAACATTAAACGAAATAAACAAAATAATATTAGATTCATTTGATACTATAAAAATAGGAATATCAAAAAATCAAGCATTATTTGAGATGGAAAACTGTAAAATTGTAACTAGATTATTAGATGGTGAATTTTTAAACTATGAAAATAGTATACCAGCAAACTGGGAGACAAGAATAAGAGTAAATAAAAATAATATTCAAAATTGTTTTGAAAGAATAATATTAATTTCATCATCATCAATAGAAAAAGAAAAAAAATATCCAGTAAAAATATCAATAGAAATAGGAAAAGTAGTAATTTCATGTACAAACCAAACTGGAGACGCAAAAGAAGAAATATATGTATCAACAGAAGGAAAGAATTTAGAAGTTGGATTTAATCCTAGATATTTCTTAGATGCATTAAAAGTAATAGAAGATGAAGAAATTTATATAGACTTTGGAACAAATATTTCACCATGTATTATAAGACCAGTAGAAAATGAAGAATATAAATATATGATTTTACCAATAAGAATGAAGGATTAATATGTACATAAAAAGAGTAAAATTAGAGAATTTTAGAAATTATGATAATTTAGATGCAGAATTTACAAAAGACTTTAATTTAATATATGGAAATAATGCACAAGGAAAAACCAATATCTTAGAAGCAATATATCTAGCGTCTTTGGGAAAATCTTTTCAAACCAATAAAGATCAAGAATTAATAAAACTAGGAAAAGAAAAAGCAAAAGTAGAAATAGAATATATAAGAAAAGATAGAAGTGGCAAAATTAACATAGAAATAGGTGAAAAGAAAACTTTTTATATTAATGGAGTAAAACAAAAAAAAGTAAGTGACATAATAGGAAAAATAAATATAGTTTTGTTTTATCCAGAAAATATTGATATAATAAAAGGGCGGACCAACAGAAAGAAGAAGATTTTTAGATATAATGATAAGTCAATTAAAGCCTAATTACTTACACTTATTAAATACATATTTAAAAACATTAGACCAAAGAAATACATATTTAAAACAAATTAAATTTGACAACAAAAGTGAAGATATGTTAGAAATATGGGATGAGAGGTTAGCAGAACTTTCAGCTCAGATTTATAATTATAGAACAGAATATATAAAAAAAATTCAAAAAATAATTGGAGATATCCACAATAAAATAACAAATTGTGGAGAAATAAAAGAAAAAATTGAAGTTTTATTTATATCTTCTGGAAAAAATAAAAAAGAATTTTATGATCAACTATTAAAAAATAGAAAAACAGACATAAAAAGAGGATTCACGTCAACAGGTTCACACAGAGATGATTTTGAAGTATATATTAATGAAAAAAAAGTAAATATATACGGATCACAAGGACAACAAAGAACTGCTGTTCTATCATTAAAATTAACAGAATTAAACATAATATTTGATGAAATAGAAGAGGAACCTATACTATTATTAGATGATTTTATGTCAGAATTGGATGAAACTAGGCGAACCAATTTGACAAAAGCTATAAAGAATAACCAAGTATTTATAACATGCACAGATAAGATTTTAATAGAGGATAAAAATAATACTATATATCATATAGAAAATGCTAAATTAGATAAAGGAATTTAAAAAAATGTATTTACACATAGGAAAAGATATAATAATAAAAAAAGATGAAATTATAGGGATATTTAATGTTGAAAGTATAATACAAACAAAAGAATTTAACTTAATAATAGAAAATTTAAAACTATCCAATAGAATGATAGACCTATCAAATGGAGAAGCAAAAACACTTATATTATACAAAAAACAAAATAATTTATGTGGAGTAATATCTAATGTTTCTTCAAATTCATTAGGAAAAAGAAATACTAAAAATAAGGAGGATAATCATGGAAAAATTTAATCATGAGTATAATGCAGAACAAATTCAAGTACTAGAAGGGTTAGAAGCAGTAAGAAAAAGGCCAGGTATGTACATAGGAAGTGTGTCAATAAGAGGACTTCACCATTTAGTATATGAAATTGTAGATAATGCTGTAGATGAAGCATTAGCAGGATACTGTAAAAATATCCATGTAACAATTGAGCCAGGAAACATAATAAAAGTAGAAGATGATGGAAGAGGAATACCAGTAGATATCCATCCAAAAACAAAAATATCAGCAGCGGAAACAGTGTATACAAAATTACATGCTGGTGGAAAATTTGGAGGAGATAGTGGATACAAAGTATCTGGTGGACTTCATGGAGTTGGTGCATCAGTTGTAAATGCATTATCAGAATGGACAGAAGTAACAATTCAAAGAGATGGTGGAATTTTTCAAATGAAATTCCAAAGAGGAAAAGTAGTAGAAAGTTTAAAAAGAATAGGAGATTCTGATAAAACAGGAACAACAGTTAGATTTTTAGCTGATGGCACTATTTTTGAAACATTAGAATATGAATTTACAGTTTTAGAAAATAGATTTAGAGAAATGGCATTTTTAACAAAAGGATTACACATCATATTAGAAGACAAGAGAAATGAAGAAGAACCTAAAAAAGCAGACTTTTGCTTTGAAGGAGGACTAAACTCATTTGTTGAATATCTAAATAAAAATAAAGAAAAATTACATCCAACAACAATATATATGGAAAAGGATGGAGATTTTCCAATAGAGATAGCAATTCAATATACTACCTCATATTCAGAAAATATTTATTCTTTTGTTAACAATATAAACACAATAGAAGGAGGAACACATCTAGAAGGCTTTAAAAGAGGATTAACAAAAGTATTTAATGATTATGCAAAATCACATAATATTCTAAAGGAAAAAGATAACAACTTAACAGGTGATGATATAAGAGAAGGAATAACAGCAGTTATTTCAGTAAAAGTAAAAGAACCTCAATTTGAAGGACAAACAAAAACAAAACTAGGAAACAGTGAGGTTACAGGTATAGTTCAATCATTGGTAAATGAAAAATTAGCAGAATTTCTAGAAGAAAATCCAAATGTAGCAAAAGGAGTTCTTGATAAATGTGTTAGTGCTGCAAAAGCTAGAGAAGCAGCAAGAAAAGCAAGAGAACTAGTAAGAAGGAAATCAGCATTAGAAACAACAACATTACCAGGAAAATTAGCAGATTGCAGTAGTAAAAATCCAGAAGAATGTGAAGTATACATAGTTGAGGGAGACTCAGCTGGTGGAAGTGCAAAACAAGGAAGAGATAGACGTTATCAAGCAATATTACCATTATGGGGAAAAATGCTAAACGTTGAAAAAGCAAGAGCAGACAAAATATATGGAAATGATAAATTAAACCCAGTTATAATAGCAGTTGGGGCTGGAATTGGTGCAGATTTTGATATAACAAAAATAAGATATGGAAAAGTTATAATAATGGCAGATGCTGATGTTGATGGTGCACATATTAGAACACTATTATTAACATTCTTTTTCAGATACATGAGACCGTTAATAGAAAATGGAAATGTATATTTAGCACAACCACCATTATACAAGCTTTCTAAAAAAGGAATGCAAGACATATATTGTTATACAGATGAAGATCTACAAAGAAGCTATAAAGAATTAGAAGAAAAAGGAATTCAAAAAGACCAACTAGGACTTCAAAGATACAAAGGTTTAGGAGAAATGAATCCAGAACAATTATGGGAAACAACAATGAATCCAGAAACAAGAATATTAGTTAAAGTAACTATGGATGATGCAATAAAAGCAGATGAAATATTCACATTATTAATGGGAGATGAAGTTGAACCAAGAAGAGAATTCATACAAGCAAATGCAAAATATGTAAAAAATCTTGATATATAA
>CANCZH010000038.1 GCA_947382445.1 uncultured Clostridium sp.
ATTGTTTCAACTAATGCTTCTTGAATTATTCCTTCTTTTATATTTAATGTTAATTTGCATGCACCTTGTTGTGGAGCACACCAACCAATACCATGTGTAAATCCTGAAATATCTTTTATATCTTTAGCTTTTACCCATTTTCCTTCTTCAGGTATTGGAGCTGGTCCGTGGTCAACCCCTTTTGCTACTGTACACATATTTTCTAGTTCTTGTGTATAAATCATACTTTACCTCCTACATTTTTAATTGTAATCTTTGACGAAGTTATTCTATCACATTTCTTTTTACCTTGCAAGTAGCAGTCAAGCTTTATTTTTAAAGTGTCAATTTGAATAAAGAATTGTGACACAAAACAAAAATATATTGTAACTAAAAAAAGCAGATAAAAAAATTAATTTTTGAAAATGCGATAGGAAACTTTTAAACATTTCTTAAAAAAATTGACTGAGGGTGCAAAAATCTTGTTTTTGGAGAGTCTCAGTCAATTTTTTTTAGAAATGATAAAAGTTGTATTAAGTCTTTGAAAAAATTAATTTTTTTATCTGCTTTTTTTAATTATAGTAAAATTAAATTATTTTTGTGTCAAAATTTTTTGTCCAAATTGACACTTTAAAACTCTAATTTACATTCAATTATTTTTTTATAGCTAAAATTTTATATTTCATAACACCTGCTGGAGCAGCAACTTCAACAGTCTCACCTTTTTTAGCACCTAATAATGCGACACCCATAGGTGACTCATTAGAAATTTTATTTTGGGCCAAATCAACTTCAGTTGAACCAACAATTGTATATACTAAATCTTCATCAAATTCCTCATCATGTATAGTAACAATATTTCCAACTTGAACAGTTTTAGTATCAATTTCAGATTCATCTATAATTCTAGCATATCTAATTTTATTTTCTAATTCAGCAATTTTAGTTTCATTACTTGCTTGTGCACTTTTTGCTTCATCATACTCTGAATTTTCTGATAAATCGCCAAAACCTAAAGCAACTTTAATACGTTCAGCAATTTCAGTTCTCTTTTCTGTTTTTAAATAATCTAATTCTTTTTCTAGGTTATCATACCCTTCTTGTGTTAATAATATTTCTCTATTTTCCTCCATAATATCAAGCTCCTCTCTATTTGCTAATTAACGCAATCTATAATAGTACTAAACTTAAAATTTGTCAAGCATATAGTAATAAATTTTTTATTTGATTAAATGGCATTTTTCCATTACACCCTATAAAATACTTTATAGAAACATTATCTTTTTTTAATATTTTTCTAACATCTTTAAAAGATGTTTTATAATACAATAAACTTTCATAAAATATTTCTTGATTATATCTTTTATTCTCATTAAATAATTGTAAGTATTTTGCTGGCATATTCAATTTATAAAATACAATTGTACTAACATTATTACTTTCAAATTTTTCTTTTGTAAATTGAACCACTGTTGCTCCCTTTTTAAAATTACATTTCTTAATCTGTTCTAAAGAAAAATCAAAATTTAAAATTATATCAGAATATTTGCATGTCTTTAATTTATTAGTAGATACATTTATCATATTCCCATACTCATTAAATAATAAATTTTCAATATGTTTAAATTTATCTAAATCTTCAGTAACAATATTTAAAATCTTACATTCATTTGCCAGTAATTTAATATTTTCAATATTTATCTCAGAGTTTTCATTACTTAAAATAGTTATTTCCATATCACTTATTTTTTTATTTTTAATATAAGCAATTTTACAAACAAAATCATAGCATAAAAATTTATATAACCATCTGCCATTTAAAATATTATAATCAATATTTTCTAAAATATTAATAAATTTGTTATTTTCCATTAATAAATTAGAAAGAACAACATCCTTAGAATTTATAATTGATAGCTTATTTTTTAAATTACTTATCATTCTTTTATTAATTTCATTTTCTTTTAAACAACAAAGGGTTATTTTATTCTTATTAACTTTAACATACCCCAAAAATTTCAAAACTGTATATACTAATTTTCTAATCCAATCTGGGAATTTATCATTTAAAATTTCCAAATATGAATCAATATAATCTATATAAATAATATTTTCATTTTGCATAAAAAATCACCTTCATAATTTCTATGAAAGTGATTTTATTTTATTCTATTTTTTCTCATTAATTTTTATATGAATTTCATCTAATTGTTTTTGAGTAATATTGGATGGAGCACCCATAAGCAAATCTTGAGCTTTTGCATTCATTGGGAATGCTTGAATTTCTCTAATAGTTTCTTCCCCTGCAAGAAGCATTATAATTCTATCAATTCCAGGTGCCATACCTGCATGTGGTGGAGCTCCATAATGAAATGCATTATATAAAGCTGAAAATTTCTGTAAAATTACCTCTTCTTCATATCCAGCAATTTCAAATGCTTTTATCATAATTTCTGGTGAATGATTTCTAACAGCCCCTGAAGCAAGTTCTATACCATTTCCAACAATATCATATTGGTATGCCAAAATATCTAGTGGATCTTTTGTTTCTAATGCTTCCATTCCCCCTTGAGGCATAGAAAATGGGTTATGACAAAATTCTATTTTGCCATTGTCAACTCTTTCATACATTGGGAAATCAACTATCCAACAGAATTTATAAGTAGAATCATCAATTAAACCTAATCTCTTTCCTAATTCTTCTCTTATTTGACCAGCAAGTTTCTCTACAATAAATTCATGTTCAGCAATAAAGAATATTGCATCACCTGCATTAGTATTAGTTCTTTTTAACATTTCTTCTCTTGACTCATCATCAATAAATTTAGCAATTGGTCCTTGAAGTGTTCTATCATCATTTACTTTAAGCCATGCTAAACCTTTAGCTTTACATTCATTAATAGCAAAATCAGTCATTCCCTCAAATAATGTTCTAGGTTGACTTCCTCCTTGTGGAACAGAAATAATTCTAACAATTTTTCCATTAAATACTTTTAAATCAATTTTTTCAAAAATATCTGTTACATCTTGGATTATTAATGGATTTCTTAAATCTGGTTTATCACTACCATATTTAAGCATAGCTTCTTTATAAGGAATACGTGGAAATGGGTATTCAGCAATTTTCTTATTTGAAAATTCTTTAAATACATTATAAATAACATCTTCCATAACTTCAAAAACATCTTCTTGTGTAGCAAAAGCCATTTCCATATCTAATTGATAAAACTCACCTGGTGTTCTATCAGCTCTAGCATCTTCGTCTCTAAAACATGGTGCAATTTGAAAATATTTATCTATTCCTGAAACCATTAATAATTGTTTAAATTGTTGTGGTGCTTGTGGAAGCGCATAAAATTTTCCAGGATAAATTCTACTTGGAACTAAATAATCTCTAGCTCCCTCTGGTGAAGAACTTGTAAGGATTGGTGTTTGAACTTCTAGGAAATCCTTTTTAATCATTTGCTCTCTCATAAATTGAATAACTTTTGATCTTAAAATTAAATTATTTTTTAGTTTTTCATTTCTTAAATCTAAAAATCTGTATTGTAATCTTAAATCTTCACGAACATCTCTACTAGATTCAATTTCAAAAGGTAATGGCTTAGTTCTCTTTCCTAATATATCAATTTTTTCTGCAAACAATTCAACTAATCCTGTGTCTAATTTTTCATTAACTGTCTCTGAATCTCTTAATCTAACTGTTCCCTCTACTGAAATTGTAGATTCTACTGGAACTTTAGAAAGTGTTTCAACTAATTGATCATCACCTGATGCAACAACTTGAGTAATTCCATATTGGTCACGCAAATCAACAAAAATTACTCCTCCTAAATCTCTAATGGTCTGTACCCATCCTGCAAGTTTAATGTGTTCACCAACATTTTTCTCTCGAATTTCATTACAAGTATAAGTTCTATACTCTCTCATAAATTTTCCCTCCTTTTTATCACATTCAGGAACACAAAAAGAGCCTGCGTCCCCGACAAGGGACGAAAGCTCTAAATTACTACTTCCGTGGTACCACCCTAATTGGATTAAAAATCCCACTTATTTTTAATAGCTCTGATATGTTTCATAATTGCTTCAATCTGAATTGCTTTCAGCCGCTGACAATTCTCTCTTTTAGACTTTCTATCACAATTACTTTGTATCTTCAACGCTTTTATTTACATGTAAAATCTATTTTAAACAGTTTTTACAATTTTGTCAAGTTTTATTCTAAAATTTAATTAATCATCATATGTATACCATAATCCTTGTTTTTTTAGTTCACTAATTTTTTGTTCATGTTCACTATTTGTTTTTGAAAAATATACTTTTCCATTTTTATCAGCTACAAAGAAAATTGCACTAGTATCTTTAGGATTTACAACAGCTTTAATTGAAGTACTAGAAACCATACAAATAGGTCCAACAGGTATCTTTCCAGCCATTGAGGCAGAACGTGTATTGTACGGATTTTTACTAGCAAGTTCTTTGGCTGTTAAATCTCTTTCACTCATATCTATCTTGCAAGCATAATATGTTGTAACATCACTTTGAAGTGCCATTTTTCTATTTAATCTATTATAAAAAACTCCTGCAACTTCATCTCTATCTTCATCATTTTTAGCTTCTAATTCTACAACAGATGCCAATGATAATAATTCATGAACTGAATATTTGCTATTTTCTATATCATCTTTATAATCTTTCAAAACGCTTTCCATTTTATCAAGCATTCTTCCAAATATTGTTTTAACATCTTCATCTTTATTTTCTAAAGTATATGTATCTGGATATAAATATCCCTCTAATGCATAATAAATATCTTCATTTTTAACATCTTCTCCAATAAACCAATATTTCTCAATTAAAGAATCAATATATTCTTCATTTTGTAATAAATTGAATACTTCTTCTTCTGTATTACTAGTTTTTTCAGCAATTACAGAAGCAATATTTCTCATATTTTTACCTTCTACAAATGTAATTTTAACTGTTTCATCAACAACTTGTCCAGAAGTTAAAATTTTAATAATTTCCTCTACTGTCATACTTTTATCTAGCTCATACTTTCCAGCTTGTATTGTAATGTCTTTACTTAATTTACAATAAATTTTAAAAGCATTAGCACTCTTTATAACTCCTTCTTTCTCTAGTTGAGTAGCTATTCCACTTATTCCACTTCCTCCATTAATTGTAATAACTACTTTTTCACTATTTTGTTGTACTTGTTCTAATGAAGAATTATAAGTAATATAAGCAATAATTATTCCGCCAGCACAAATCACAAATAACATAACTAATATCAATAAAATCTTCGTTATTCCATTTTCCTTCTTCATATATTCCTCCTTATAAAACAATATCAGCAATATTCTTTATTTCTTTATTATCTAAATCTGATCCATTTACAACTATTAAGCATACTCCAACATTATTAATATGTGCTTTTAGTTCTTTTAAAAACTTATAATAATTTTCTTTATTATTAATAGAAGTAATATTTAGTTTAACACCTACTTGCTTAGATTGTTTTCCAATTTCGTCAACTACATCATTTAATATTTCTTTTTCAATTGATTGTCTATCGTCATATTTAGAAATTTTCTCATTAAAGTTCTTATATGTATAATCATTAATTTCTATTATATTAGCATTTTCAATATTAAAATCATTATAATCATTATAAGTTAAATCATATCTTTCTGTTTTTATATTAACTAATTTAGATTTTTTAACATACCCTAATGCATACTCTTGATTTTGTACTCTAAGCCAGCCATTTTCCATATCTTGAAGTACTGTTAAATTATCACCTTGGCTTAATTCTGCAATGTTTTTAGAAATACTAGTCATTTTGTATTTTAAATTAGTATTTTTATTTACAATTGCAGTAACCTTTTTTTCTGATAAATTTTCAATATTTAATCTATGTAATTCTTTTAAATAATTTACCTTTATGTTATAAACATCCTCTAATTCTGAAACAGGAAAATAATAAACTCCATTTCTTTCTATAACAGAACCCTTTATCTTCTCCCTTATTCCATTTACAAACATATGATTTTGATTTTCAGTAATTTCTAATATTTTATTTTTTGAAATAGAAATATATCTTCTCAAATTACTTTCATTTTTTTCAAAATATAGTTCTTGTCCTAAATAATCTCTTACATCACTTTCTGATAAATATATAATGTTATTTTCATCAACATATATTTCATTATTCAATTCAATATTAATTTTATTTTGAACCGAAACTTCTAATACATCACTATTATCCCTTTTGAAATAAGCTGAATATCTAAAAATATTTAATACAATAAATAATAAAATTACTACAATAAAAATTTTTTTAATTAAACTATTTTTTTTAAATTTCATTTATAATCTCCTATAATTGCTTCGTTTTTTATTTATATCATAAATTATCTTTTAATTAAATAGAATTTACTAAAAATATTTATTTTTTCAAAAAATGCTTTATTTTTAGCCATTTCTATGATATAATGGTAATGTAATTGTGGAAAAAAATACAAAAAATGAATATATAAATTTTAAGGAGGAAAAAAATATGACAATTTTTCTACTTATACTATTAGTATTAATAGTAATTTTACTTGTAAAATCAATTAAAGTTGTAAAGCAATCAGAAGTATATATTATTGAAAGATTAGGTAAATTTCATAAATCTGCTGATGCTGGTTTAACAATAATAATTCCATTTATAGATGCAGTTAGATCAGTAGTAAGTTTAAAACAGCAAACTATGGATGTTCAGCCACAAGAAGTTATTACAGCAGATAATGTTACAATAACAATAGATACAGTTGTATTCTATAAGGTTATTGAACCAGCAAGAGCTGTATACGAAATACAATCATTAAAAAAAGGTATTGAATATTTAGCAATAACAACTATTCGTGATATTGTTGGTAAAATGGAACTTGATGAAACATTTAGTTCAAGAGAATCTATAAACATACAATTAAAATCTATATTAGATGAAGCAACAGACCCTTGGGGATGTAAAGTCGATAGAGTTGAAATTAAAGACATTACTCCTCCACCAGATGTAAAAGATGCAATGGAAAAACAGATGAATGCTGAAAGAAATAAAAGAGCATTAATCTTACAAGCAGAAGGTGAAAGACAATCTGCAATAACACTTGCTGAAGGTAGAAAAGAAGCTGCAATACTAGATGCTGAAGCAGATAGAGAAGCTAAAATAAGAAGAGCTACTGGTGAAGCTGATGCAATAAGACAAGTAGCAGCAGCTAAAGCTAAAGAAATACAAATGGTATATGATGCAATTAAAGAAGCAAATCCAGATGATAAATTAGTTCAATTAAAATCATTAGAAGCACTTCAAGAAGTAGCAAAAGGTGATGCAAATAAAATATTTATCCCATTTGAAGCAACTTCTGCTCTTAGTAGTCTAGGCTCAATAAAAGATGTAATATCAGATAAAAAGCCAAAAAAAGTTAAAAATGAAAATAATGAAACACAAGAATAATAAAATTATAAATAAAACTAATTACAAAAGTAAGAAAAAAATACTATTTTAATATGACGCGCAGTTTGGAATCGAATTAGAGGGCGTAAAATCATAAATCTAATTTTATGATTTTAACGCCCTCTATGAGACTGACAGTAAGGAATATAAAAATAGTATTTTTTTCTTTTATTTTACTATTTAAGATTTATTTAATATATCATTTAAAGCATACAATAGCTGCTTCACATCTTCAATTGTATTATCTTTACCAAAAGTAACACGAAGTGAACTCTCAGCAATTCTAACATTATGAGTCATATTCATTAAAACATCAGATGGCATTGGAAGACCTGCACTACAAGCAGAACCACTTGATGTACAAATACCTCTTTTATCTAATTCCTCAACCAAATATGCTCCCTTATAACCCAAAAAAGAAATATTCATATTTCCTGGTAATCTATTTTCTATATCACCATTAACAAAAACATTATTAAAATTATTAATAACACTTTTTACATAAGAATCTCTAAGAATTCTCATTTTATCAGCATGTTCAATTCTATCTTTACTAGCTATTTCTATTGCCTTGCCAATACCAACAATTCCAGCAACATTTTCTGTTCCAGACCTTTTCTCTTTTTCTTGATGTCCACCATCTTGTTGTCTCAAAAATTTTATACCATTTCGAACATACAAAACACCAACACCCTTTGGAGCATAAAATTTATGTCCAGACATTGAAAGACTATCTATATTCATTTTCTTAACATTTATATCTATGTTTCCAATTGCTTGAACAGAATCAGTATGAAAAATAATATTATTAGCTCTTGCTATTTTTCCAATTTGTTCAATCGGTTGAATTGTTCCAACTTCATTATTAGCAGACATTATAGAAATTAAAACTGTATCATGTCTAATCGACCTTCTTAAAGTTTCTATATCAATTATACCATTTTCTTTAACAGGTATATATGAAACTTCAAATCCTTCTCTTTCTAATGATTTACATGTTTCCAATACAGCTGGATGTTCTATACTACTAGTAATAATATGTTTTCCTCTATTTCTATTAGCTTTTGCAATTCCTTTTATAGCTAGATTATCACTTTCACTTCCACAACTAGTAAAATATATTTCACTAGCATTACAATTAATTGCATTTGCAACTTGTTTTCTTGCTTTTTCTATTGCTTCTCTACTACTTCTCCCCAAGCTATATAAAGAAGATGCATTTCCATAATAAGAACTTAAATATGGTAACATATCTTTTAAAACAGCATCATCAATTCTAGTAGTAGCAGCATTATCAAGATAAATTATATTATCCATAACACCATTTCCTTTTTTATTAATATAATATGCTAATACTTAGTATTCTGCCACATTAAACAGAAATGTTTGATATAGAATTTCTCAAAGACTTCTACTTCGTTTTTTATAATTTTTAAAAAATATTCTTAATTTTCAAATCATCCTTTTCCTTAATATGCTTGATAATAAAAGACATATCATTAGCCTCACTAAAAGCATCATCACTTTCCATCTTAATATAAGCATTTAAAACAGTTAGCGATGATTGAACTTTTTCAAGTTCATCATGTTCAATATAACAAGAAAGTACACTTTCTGATTCTTCTAAATATTCATTTATCTCATTTATTTTTTCATTAGATTGTTCATATTCTTCGTTTTCGAGCATTGGGATAACTTCGTCTAAAAGAGAAATAATATGGTCTAATTTATCATCTATAAAATTACCAACTAATATATTGCATCCAACAATTGCAACAATAATAATCCCAGAAATAATTATTTCTTTCATTACTATTTTCCCTCCTTCTTCTGACAAAATATTTTATTTCCACCATCAATGGTAACAACTAAAGCCTCTTCTGGTTTAAATCCAAATTTTCCGACCTGTGCTTTTAGCCATTTATAATCTTTATTAATCTTTTCTAAATTTTCATGTTGAACAATACCATCAATAACTAAATCATAAGCAATTCCATCATATTTTGCTTGAATATTCATGTCTTCTAATGTTGGATTACGTTTTTCTGGTTTTAAAATAACATTAATTTCACCACTAGTTTCTAAAATTGCATATTCAACATCTCCAATATTAAATACATCTTTTCCTCTTAATCTTTCTTGTAGTTCATTTACTGTATATCTTTCCTTTTTTAATTTTTGTTCATCAATTTTTCCCCTATATATTAATATAGAAGGTTTACCGCAAATAACTTTTCTAAAATTAATGCTTTTTAAATTTCCAAGAGAAATTAATAAATGCATTAAAAGTAAACTTAAAATTGGAATTATACCATTAAAAATAGGTACACCAACATCTGACATTGGAATTGATGCTAAATCTGCTATCATTATAGAAATTACAAGTTCAAATGGTTGAAGTTGTCCTATTTCTCTTTTTCCCATCAATCTCATAACAGTTAAAACTAATACATATAAAATAATTGTTCTAATAAAAATAATAAGCATAATAAAAACCCCTAATTTTCAAAATATATTTTTATTTTTAACAATTTTTTTATTAATATGCATAAAAAAAATTTATTTGTAAAAAATAAAATTGAACATTAAATACTTAATGTTTATTTTTAAATTGATTTTTTTCAATTTAAACTAGGAGGTTTTTGAGCTATGGATAACAACAATTCAAATATACAAAGCTCTTCTGCCATGGGTGTAGTGGGACAAATAATAGGAAGACTAGTTGCAGCCGCAATTATATTAGGAGTAACAGCTTTCTTCACACCTGGTTTTACAATAGATAATTTTTGGTCACTAGCCGTAGCTGCTGTTGTTTTAACTGTAATGGACTATTTAATAGTAAAATTCACAGGACTTCAAGCAATGGCATTTGGTAAAGGTTTTGTAGGCTTTGTTCTTGCCGTGGTAATTTTATATGCAACACAATTCTTCGTTGCTGGATATTCAATTTCATGGATGTCAGCTATAATAGGTGCACTAATATATGGTATTATTGACTACATTTTACCTGGCGAACAAGGTATGTAAAAAGGTTATAGAAATATAATCTAATAACAAAAAGCGATATAGTTACATAACCATATCGCTTTTAATTTTTAAAACATCTATTGTATAATACTCGTGGAAAAAATACATTGGTTTTAATGCCTTGCGGGTCGCAACTTTCATATTAAATAAAAATGATAGTTGCTCCAATCGCACTCGCTTCGCTCGTTTGGTCGCTACGCGGCATTTTAAAACCAATGTATTTTTCCCACGAGTCTTTTGCAATAACTAATATACTTAATTAAAGTTATAATATTATAATTCAATTTTTTACATTTATAATATATTTTATTTAGCCTTATTCCATCCCTCTTTAACAACTTGTCGTTCTCTTGCAATAGCCAAACTATCAGCTGGCACATCTTCGGTAATAGTAGAACCAGCAGCAACTAAAACATTATCTCCCAAAGTAACCGGAGCAACTAAATTAGTATTAGAACCAATAAAACAGTCATCTCCAATAATAGTTTTATGTTTATTCACACCATCATAATTACAAGTAATAGATCCACAGCCAACATTAACTCCGCTTCCAATCTCACAATCCCCCATATAAGATAAATGAGGAACTTTACTTCCATATGCCACTATTGTCTTTTTAATCTCAACGCAATTTCCTATCTTAACTTTATCAGCTAAATTACACTTTTCTCTTATATATGCATTAGGACCAATTTCACAATCTTCTCCAATAACACAATCTGACTTAATAGTAGTATTAGGGTGAATTATAGTATCTCTACCAATTTTTACATCTTCATAAATATATGTAGTATCAGAATCCTCAATTGTAACACCATTTAACATATGCATTGAATTAATTCTCATTCTCAATACTCTTCCTAACAATTCAAGTTGAACCCTATCATTAACACCTAAAATCTCTGTATTATCTTCAACTATCATAGCTCCAACTTTTAAATCCTTATTCCTCATTACCTTTATAATATCAGTTAAATAAATTTGACCATTATCACGAGGCTTAATCTCCTTAATTGTATCTAATAAACTCTCAATATCAAAACAATAAATTCCAGAATTAATTTCTTTAATTCTTTTTACTTCATCATCAGCATATCCTTCTTCTATAATTTCTTGAACTTCTCCCACTTCATTTCTAACAATTCTTCCATAACCACTTGGATTATCTGAAATTGCAGTTAATAAAGTAGCACTTTCTCTTTCATTTCTATTTCTATCAATTAATTTTTCAACTGTTTCTTTTCTAATTATAGGAACATCTCCATATAAAACAATAACTTGACCTGACTTAGATTCCAAAGATGGAACAGCCTGTAAAATCGCATGACCAGTTCCTAAAGGTTCATCTTGAATAACATATTTAGTCCTATCTTTTAAAACATCAATAACTTGCTCTTTTTGTTCACCAACAACAGTTATAATTTCATCACATTCAATTTTTTCTGCTGTTTCAACAACTCTTGACACAAGCTCTTTTCCATATAATTTATGTACTAATTTTGATTTTTTTGAATTCATAGCTGTACTTTTCCCAGCAGCCATTACTATTGCAATTTTATCTTTTTTCATTTAAAATCCTCCTTTAAAAGATATTTGTTATTCTATCACATCAATATATTTTTTTCAAATTTTCAATACTAGTGAACTTTGTTATATATTAAAGCCCAAATTAAAATAAATTTGGGCTTTTCTTAATTTAGTTAAAACTAGTTTCTACAACTACACCAGATAAAAATTCCCAATATAATTGCAAGTATACCAAAAATAGTAGCCAATGCATAAAAATATACTGCACCAATTGCTGCAACAATACCTGTTAAAGCACCAAGTATAACGCCAAGTACAAAAACAAATAAACCTATTAAAATATATAGTACTCTTAATAAGCAACAACATTTTTGATTTCTTTTACTACAACAAATTGTAACTTGTGGTTCCATATTTGCACCTCCAAAATTCAAGATTATTACATAATATGATTTATTTCTCCATTTTGTTACATTTTATATCAGTAGCTCTAGTTATAATTCCATATCCAAATTTCTCTTTTAATTTATCCATAGTTTCATCAATTTTCTTATTTTTGGTATCTTCTGGCATATCAAATATAGACAACTGCATTTCATTTTTTTCAACTAGCCCATCAACTCTAATACCAATTAGCCTAATAAGTTCACCATTATAAAGTTCCTTTAATAACTCTTTTGCCACATCTAAAATTTCTTTTGTTGTGTCTGTTCTAATACTTAATTTTTTCTGGTGAGATATATTTTTAAAATTATTGTTTTTTAGTTGAACATTTACCACAGTTGCATACATATTTTCTTTTCTTAGTCTATATGAAACTTTTTCAACTAACTCTATAAGTATTTTTTCAAGTTCATCAATATTTCCTACATCATATGGAAGAGTAACACTATTTCCTATTCCTTTTGGTTTCTCTTTCTGATAATTTACTTCTTCTTTACTTTCACCATTTGCATATGACCATATCATATATCCATACTTACCAAAATTTTTAATTAAAATAGTTTTATCTGTTTTTGCCAAGTCACCAATCGTTTTTATTCCCATTTTATTTAATTTTGGAATTGATTTTTTCCCCACCATAAACATTTCGGAAACAGGTAAATTCCACAGTTTTTCCTCAATCTGTGACTTAAATAAAGTATGTATCTTATCTGGTTTTTCAAAATCTGAAGCCATCTTTGCTAGAATTTTATCATCAGAAGCCCCAACATTAACAGTAAAACCATATTCTCTTTTTATTCTTTCTTTTATTTCTATTCCAACTTTAACTAAATCTTCCCCTGGTTTTAAGTATCCAGTTAAATCTAAAAAGCATTCATCAATAGAAAATCTCTCAACTTTATCTGTATATTGTAAAAATAATTCATACAAAGAATCTGAATATTTTTTATATAAATCATGATTAGCTTCTACTATAACAATACTAGGACATTTTCTTCTTGCAATATAAATTGGTTCAGCTGTTTGAACACCAAACTTTTTAGCAACGTTACTTTTAGCAACAACTATGCCATGCCTTTTAGATTCATCTCCTCCTATAACTGATGGAATAGTTCTTAAATCAAGCTTATCACCTTTTTGTAATCTATCCACAGCAGTCCAAGACAAAAAAGCATTATTAACATCAATATGCAAAAACATTCTCTCCATATTTATCTCTCCGAAGAAATTATAAAACATTTGTTCTAAAATGTCAACAATAATTTACCACAAAAAGACTACATCCTTTCCTTCAGGATGTAGAGTTTACATTTATATATCAAATAAATAACTAGCTTCTAAGTCAGCCTCGTGTAGGAAAAGTGCCAATGGATATTTTTTATAAGCTTGTCCTATTGTACTATATAATTCCTTTGGCTCAGTAAATCCCATGTGCCAACGAATAGCATATTTTTCTTCAACAGTTAATTTTAAATATTCAGAAATCATCATAACAGATTTCTCTCCATGGCCATATGGAATTGTATCATCAACAGTATAATAAGGAACTTTCTCCCATTCTCCTCTTTCATTTTTAGCATTTCTATAATCAACTTTATAGTAATTAGCTTTGCATATATCATGCAATAAAGCAATAATTATTAAAGTATCATCATTTGCATTTAAATCAACTATTGCATTCTTTACATTATTTTTTAATATTTCATAAACTTTCATACTATGTTCTACTAACCCACCTTCAAAATCTCCATGAAATCTAGTACTAGCAGGTGCTTTGAAGAAATCTGTTCTCTCTAAAAATTGAATAATTTCCTCTATTCCTTCTCTTTTTGTACTTCTTAATAAACTAATAAATTCTTCTTTCATTCTAACTACTCCTTTTCAAATTCATATTATATTTTAACTTTTTTTATAATCTAAAATCAATATTTCTAATCATTTTGTATTTCTTCTCCAACAATACTATAAATGCCTTTTAGCTCATTCTTTAAAGTATTATATAATTCTCTACCTATTGAAGTATCTCCATTTTCATATTTAGTTATTTCAGCTTCAATATCTAATATTTTAAATCTATGAGCAGATTTAGTAGTATAAAAATTATACATGTAAATAGGCGTATATTCAATTTTATCTATACTAATTTTTTTATTTTCACCATTTTTAGTTAATTGAATATCCAATATAACAGATTGTCTAGAATTATCAGCCTTTTGACCTGACATAAAGTTTCCTAAAGAATATATAACAAAACATTCTTTTTCTGTTCCATCTTCTAATTTCACAGTTCTTTTTTCCATAGGCTCTAAACAATGAGTATGACTACCTAGAATTAAATCAACACCATTTTTAAAAAGAAAATCTGCTAATTCTTCTTGCTCTGCATTTTGTTTTAATCTATATTCTTCTCCCCAATGCATATTAACACAAATAACATCAACACTTTGCTGTTTTACATTTTCTAAATCACTTTTTATTTTTTCTTTATCAATTAAATTTACAGCATATTTTTTTCCATTTGGAATAGCAATTCCATTAGTACCATATGTATAATTTAAAAATGCCATCTTTATTCCATTAACATCTTCTACTATATATTCTTTACTTGTCTCTTCTGTTGCATATGTTCCCATATGTTTAATACCAGCCTTATCTAATTCTGCAAGAGTACTAACCATTCCAGAAAAACCTTTATCCAAACAATGATTATTAGCAGTAGCAAGTATATCAAATCCTAGCTCTTTTAAATCTGTTGCCAAATCCTCTGGTGCATTGAATAAAGGATAATTACTATATCCTACTGATTTACCAGCAAAATTTGATTCAAGTGTACCTATTGCAATATCTGCATTATCAAAATATTTCTTTATGTCTTCAAAAGTATATGAAAAATCATACGAATCTGTTTTAGAATCATAAGCATCCCAGAAATTAGTATTATGGCAAAGCACATCACCAGCCACAGTCATATTAATTGTTTTATCTTCTTCAATTATTTTTTCCTCTTTTAGTTGATTTGCAATTTGAATATCATCTTTTTTAGAAAAATGTTGCATTTCTAATATTCCAAATATTACTAATATGAATACAAGTATCACTACAATAATTTTCTTCATTTTTTACTCCCTCATATCGAAAAATGCACCAAAATTTATCTTCGGTGCATTTTTCTTATATTATAAATTTTCAAAAACCTGTACAATTTCTTGTTCTTGTGGATGTTCCTCATAATTTATTAAAACTAATCCTTTATTATATTTTACTTTAAATTCATAATTATTAAATGTAGGCATTATTATTTTTTGTTCTTCTTGTGCTTTTTTTAGATTAGTTACAGTTAATTCATCAGATTTATCTAAATCAAATCTGTAAACTTGAATCACAGTTCCATTAATCATATAAGAAACTCCCTCCGATGCTCCAATTAAATTGCATTCCTTATTTTCAGTCTCTTCTTCAATCTCTATTTCATTTTCTTTTAATTTCTGTTTAAAAGTATCTATTGAAACAGTTTCTTTTACTAATTGCTTTGCTTCTTGTTTTGTTTCATTTACTCTATGTTCTTTATTATATAAGAATATGCTAGAAATTGCTGCTATGGCGATTATTAATACTAAAACTACAACTATAATAGTATTTTTCTGTTTCATACTTCCTCCTTTTTTCCCCATGCTCCACATTATAACTATATTCTTACATTTTTGCAACATTTTTATATAATATTTAATTTGAT
>CANCZH010000039.1 GCA_947382445.1 uncultured Clostridium sp.
AAGGGATTAATCAATTGAATAGATTAATATTTCTATATAATTGATTATACGAGATATAAAATGAAAAAAGAAACATTATTAGAAATTATATTAGGAACAATTGGAGGATTAATATTTGCAATAGGAATGTGTATGTGCTTAATTTCAGAATGGAATATGCTTAGAGCGGGAGTAATTATAAGCATAATAGGATTTATTATACTATTATGCATTATACCTATTTATAGAAGTTCACATCCAAAGAAAACACATAATCCAGTAAACTGGGGAATTGTTCTAGCATGGGTTATTGGACTAATTGGAAGCCTAATCATGGGATTTGGAATGAGTAAAACTATGGTAGGACAAGCAAGCACATCAGATATGATAATAGGAATTGTAACAGGAATTATAGGACTTATCATATGCGTATTAAATTATCCAATATATGCTTACATAAAAAGTAATAAAGAATAAATAGTCATAAATAACAGAAAAATCATATAATACAAAATAGAGGTATTGATATGAAAAACTGTGAATTTGTAACTTTTATTTCTGTTTTAGCTTGTAGTATTGCCAAAGATAAAACGCAAGATGAATTAAATATCTTATCAGCTTTTTTTACTCAACTTCGGAGATACATTAGCAACTCTTTCAGTATTAGATTCAAATGATGAATGCTAACTAAAAAAGATAAATAGCAGTATCAAAATTAATACTGCTATTTTTGTTTCTCTCTATATTCATTTCCCCAAACAACCATTGAATCCAAAATAGGCTTTAAACTCAAACCAGTATCAGTTAAAGAATACTCAACCCTCGGAGGCACTTCTGCATAAACCTTCCTTTGAATAAGACCAGAAGCCTCCATTTGCCTTAAATTATTTGTTAGTACCTTTTGAGTAATACTATCTAAAGATTTCTTTAATTCTCCAAACCTTTTTGTTCCGAGTTAGCAAATCTCTAAGAATCAAAACTTTCCACTTATCTCCAATTAATCCCATAGTTATTTCGACAGGGCAAGCAGGTAACTCATTTTTTATAATTATCAACTCCACCAATAATAAATTTATATAATTATAACAATCAAAATTAAAAAAGTAAACGATATATCCTTAGAAAAACAACAATAGTATAAAAAAGAATAGTACAGTGTAAAAAAATTAAAACAGCTAATCTAGAAAATAACACAAAAGTATCCTTAAAGAAACTATCTTACAAAAAAGTGCCTACTTTACGAAATAGAAAATGCAAAGTAAAATAATTACAGAAATTGAAAAATAGAGTAGCTACTAAATTTCAAATAAAAAGAAATAGGAGAAAATAAATATGGAAATATCAAAAATTAATTTAAAAAAAGGATTTATAGAAATTTATAATTTTGGAGAAATAAAACTACACAGCTATCAAACTAATGACTTAATGTATGATGAGAGCTATATATTAGAAAATGAAAACAACATATTACTAGTAGAGTTCCCAGCATTCTATGATAACTTAGAAGAATTTGAAGAATATGTAAAAAGCCTAGGAAAAACAATAATAGGAAAAGTATTTTCAGACCATCCAAATGGAGGAACAATATTTAAAAACGTAAAAGGATACGCATCAAAAGGAACAATCAAATCAATGAAAGAAGGAACAATAAACAATTTAGTAACAGGATTTGAAACAGCATTTGGAGGAACTTTTGCAAAAGAATACCACGAAATTACAGACATATTAACAGAAAATAAAATTAATATTGGAGGATTTGATTTAAATATAACATACCATGATGAAAACATTGAAATAGAATTCCCACAAATAGGATGCATATACACTCATATGTTAGGACACGATTGTCATTCAATAGTAGCAGGAGAAGAACACGCAAATGCAATAATTGAACAATTAAAAAAATATAAAGAAAAAGGGTACAATCTAGTTCTTTCAAGCCATTACACACCAGAGACACTAAAAGATGTTGACACAAAAATTAACTACCTAGAAGAACTAAAGAAAATTGCAAAAGAATGCACAAACTCAGAAGAATTCAAAGAAAACATAAAAACAAAATATCCAGAATATAGTGGACTAAACTATCTAGACATGACAGCAGGATATTTCTTTCCACAAAATTAAAAAGTAAAACAAAAGAGGGATTGTATATAACTTACAAACCCTCTTTAAAATAAAAAATAGGAGAGAATTATATTGGAAAAATTAAATTATTTAATAGAATACTTATTAAAAGAAAATCAAGAAATACACATAGATGAAATTCCAACAAACATAACAGAAAAAAAGAATTTATATCGTAGTCTATGTAATATTAGAAATCCAAAACCAATTTCAAATCAATACTTAAAAATAGAAAAAGAATATTTACAACAAGAACTAAAGAACAAGAATATAACAAAAGCAGAAAATATAAAACCAATCAGTCAAACTATAAAGAAATCAAATTTGAAACATAAAAATAAAATATATTTATGGAAAGGAGACATAACAACCCTACAAATAGACTGCATAGTAAATGCAGCAAATTCCCAAGGAATAGGATGTTTTGTACCTTGCCATAAATGTATTGACAATAGCATTCATTCTAATCGGAGGAATACAACTAAGATTAGAATGCAATGAAAAAATGAAAAAAATAAAAATATTAGAAACAGGAAAAGCATTCATAACAAAAGGATATAACCTACCGGCAAAATTTGTAATTCATGTAGTTGGACCAATAATATATGAAAATATTACAGAAAAAGAAATAAAAGAACTAAAAGACTGCTATATAAACTCATTAGAAATAGCAAAAGAAAACAATATAAAAGAAATAGCATTTTGTTCAATATCAACAGGAGAATTTAGGTTTCCTAAAAATGAAGCAAGCAAAATAGCAATAAAAACAATAGAAGAATATTTAAAAGAAAATGAGAGCTTTTTTGAGAAAATAATCTTTAATGTATTCACAGATGAAGATTACAACATATATTTAAAAAATTTAGGTGATGGAAATGAAAGAATATAATTTAAGAATATTAAAAGCAAAACAAATAATTCAAAATGCAGATTACATTATTATTGGAGCAGGTTCAGGACTTTCAACAGCAGCAGGACTAGAATATAGCGGTAAAAACTTTGAAAAAAACTATAAAGAATTTATAGAAAAATATAAATTTACTGACTTATACTCAGCAAGCTTTTACCAATTTAAAACACAAGAAGAAAAATGGGCTTTTTGGGCAAAACTAATAAAACTAAACAGATATAATAAACCATTGAAACTATATCAAGAACTATTAGAATTATTAAAAAACAAAGAATACTTTATAATAACAACCAATGTAGATGGACAATTTGAAATAGCAGGATTTGAAAAAGAAAAAACATTTGCAATACAAGGAGATTACTCACTTATGCAATGTGAAAATAGCTGTCACAATAAACTATATACAAACAAAACAATAGTAGAACAATGGTTAAAATTCACACAGAACTGTAAAATTCCTAAAAAACTAATTCAAAAATGTCCTATTTGCGGCGGAAATATGGAAATGAACCTAAGAAAAGATGAAACATTTATTCAAGATGAAAATTGGTATAAGCAATCAGAAAAATATAATGATATTTTAGAAAAAACTAAAAATAAAAAACTAGTACTGTTAGAAATAGGAGTTGGTTTTAATACCCCAGGAATTATAAGATTTCCTTTTAAAAAGATGACATATAACAACATAAATACAACTCTTATTAGAATAAATAAGGAATATCCACAAACAATGCTAGAAATAGAAAATAAAACAATAACATTTGATGAAGATACAAACAAAATAATAAAAGAGTTGATAGGTTATTAATTTTAATAATTACAGGACTGAAAATATTGTTAGAACATTTAGAAATATTAAAAAAATTAGTCTATGCAGGCAATAAATTAATGTAGTATAATTGTTATAGTGATAAAAAGTGCGAGGAGACGTAGCAATGAATAAAGTATTAATTTTATCTTGTGGAACAGGAGGAGGACACAATTCAGCAGCATTAGCAATACAAGAAAATTTAAGAGAAAAAGAAATAGAAGCAGATTTTATTGAATATTTAAGTATAATAAACCCAAAAGTAAAAAATAGAATTAACAAATTATATATAAGTTCTACAAAAGCAAATGGAAAAGTATTTAAAGTTGCATATCACTTAGGTGAACTATATCAAAAAACAAAATGGAAATCTCCAGTATATGCATTAAACAGTATTAACAAAGAAAAACTATACCAATATATTGTAAAAAATAACTACAATTATATTGTAACAACGCACCTGTTTGCAGCCGAAAGCTTAACAGCTATCAAAAAAGAACACTCAATCCGCTTTATAGCAGTTGCAACAGATTATGTGAGCATTCCATTTTGGGAGGAGACAAACCCAGATTATTTTATTATACCAAACGAAGAATTAAAGCAAGATTTTATAAATAGAAGAATAGACAAAAATAAATTATTACCATTAGGAATACCAGTAGCAAAAGCATATACTGAAAGATATGATAAAAATGAATGTAAAAAGAAATTAAACTTAGAAGAAAGTAAGAAATACATACTAATACTAACAGGAAGTATGGGATTTGGAAATGTAAAAAAAATTGTAAAAGAACTATTAGAGCAAATAAATGATGTTACATTTATTGTTTCATGTGGTAATAATACAAAACTACTAGAAAGTTTGAAAAACACATATTCAAATGATAGTCGTGTTATACCAATTTCATTTACAAACCAATTAAGTGAATATATGAAAAGCAGTGAAATAATACTTAGCAAGCCTGGAGGACTAACAACGACAGAGATCGCGACCCTTAACAAACCTTTTATACATACAATGCCAATACCTGGATGTGAAAATTATAATGCAAAATTTTTTAGTGAAAGAAAAATGTCAATCAAATGTGAAAAAATGCAAGAAATAGTAAAACACACAAAAGAACTATTAGAAAATATAGAACTACAAAATGAAATGATAACAAATCAAAAGAAATATATGAATAAAAATGTATGTAATGACATATCTAATTTTATTATAAAAGAATGTAAATAAAGGTGATTTTATGAAAGCACTAAACGATGTAATAGAAGATGAAAACAGTGATATTATTAAACTTTGGGAACCACTTCAATTTAATATTGATGAAAAATATAAATATATACAAACAGGAACATTATTTTCTATTTGCTCAAATTTATTATATTATGGAATAGCATTTCCAATTTTAAAAATACTTACAAAACTAATATATGATTTTAAAATAGAAGGAAAAGAAAATATTCGAGACTTAAAAGGAGGAGCAATTAGCATATCAAACCATGTACTATTTTTAGATTGTGCTATGGTTGGATTAGCTTTTGGAACAAAAGAAATTTATTATACAACAAGAGAAGAAAGTTTCAAAATACCTTTTGTTAGAAAACTAATTAAATTATTAAGAGCAATACCTATTCCAAAGAAAATAAGCAATAAAGAGCAATTTACACAAGAAATAAACGATATTGTTCAAACAGGAAAAGTAGTTCATTTTTATCCAGAAGCAGCCTTATGGCCTTATTACGAAAAAATAAGAAACTTTAAAAATGGAGCATTTAATTTTGCTGTTAATAACAATGTTCCTATAATTCCTATGGTATTTAAGTTTAGAGAACCAAAAGGAATTAGAAAATTTTTAAAAAGAAAAAAAGATGTTACTTTAGTTGTTTTAGAACCAATAATGCCAGGTAAACTTAACAACAGAAAACAAAATATAGAAAATTTAAAACAAAATGTACATAACAAAATGGAAAATAAATAATTTAATATAAATACTACACAAAACCATAAAGAATAATAAAAAAATGAAATAATGTAAACCATAGTTTATAGAAACTTAGTATCTGTAAACTATGATTATTTTGTTTTTAAAAATAAGAATTTAATTTAAACATACAAATAATAGTTGTATTTAGAAATAAATTGTGGACGAAATAAAACGAAAATAACATTAAAAAACATTGAAATATCAACAATCTTTGCTTTGCTATAAATTGACGTTGTGATAGATATGGACGAAGCAAAACGAATGCGGTCAAAAGTATTGATAAATAATTTGAAAATTGATATAATAACGATAAAAAAGGAAGAGGTGTTTTTTTGATAACAGAGAATAATAAATTAGAATTTAAGAGAGAGTTAACAGATTCAATTGTTAAAGAAATAATTGCTTTTTGTAATACAACTGGTGGAACAATTATTTTTGGATATGATGACAATGGTAAAGTTGTAGGTCTTAAAAATGCAAAAGAAGATTTAGATAGATTAAGTAGCAAAATAAATGACAGTATAGAACCATCAGTAAATTTTTTAGTTTCAAGTAGAATTGAAACGGAAGAAAATAAAGAAATAATAGTAGTAGAAGTTTTAAGAGGAACCAATAAACCATATTATATAAAATCAAAAGGGATGACGATTGATGGGGTTTTTGTTAGATTAGGAGCAACAGTGCAACATGCCACAAGAGAAACGATAAAAGAAATGATAGTAGAGTCATCAGGAATTTCATTTGAAAAGAATATTAGCATTAATCAAGATTTAACTTTTACTTATGCTAACAAAATATTTAAAAAGAAGAATATTGCTTTTGGAGATGTAGAAAAAAAGAATTTGGGATTAATTAATGCAGATAATAAATATACAAATTTAGCATTATTAATATCAGATCAATGTCCATATTCTATAAAAGTAGCTAGGTATAAGGATAATACTAAATCGGAATTTTTAGATAGTAAAGAATTTTCTGAAGAAAGCATATTAAGCCAATTAGAAAATGCATATGAATATTTAATGTTAAATAATCGTATGAGCAGCAAAATAGATGGAATGGAAAGAATAGACAAATATGAATATCCGAAAAATAGTTTAAGAGAGTTATTATGCAACATTATTACTCATAGAGATTATGAAATAAATGGAAGTAATTTAATTCATATATTTAATGAAAAAATAGAATTTTTAAGTTTGGGCGGATTAGTTAGTGGATTAACTATTGAAGATATAAAACTTGGAAGTTCATCATCTAGAAATCCAAATCTCGTAAATATATTCCATAGATTGAACTTTGTTGAAGCGTATGGAACAGGAATACCAAGAATGTATGAAGAATATAAAACCTCAATGACAAGTCCACAAATAAAAGTTGCTCCTAATAGCTTTCTTGTTATATTACCAAAACTAAATTTAAAGAATGAATATGTATTAATTATAGACTACTTAAAACAAAATATTCAAGGTACAAGAGAAAATTTTGAAAATGTATTAAACTTAGGGAAAAGTGCTACAATTAATGTTCTAAATGAAATGTTAGAAAAAGAAATAATTGAAAAGGCAGGATTTTCAAAGAATATAGTATATAAGTTAAAATAATAAAACGAAGAGTAAAAAAGAAATGAATGTTTATGGAAGAAAAAATGAAGAACTTATTTGAATACTTAAAGATTATGAGCAATTTTTAGAGAGTATTTTATAGCTGATACGCATTTTAATCATGAAAATATAATTAAATACTGCAATATAAGAATACTCAAAACTTTAATAAATAAAATTAATGTCAGGAATGGCCAAGTGGCATAATATTAAAAAATTCTACAAAAAATTGAAAATCAATAAAAAGGGCTACACAAAAAGAAAAAGATGTGCTATTATATATAGGTAAAAATAAGAAATACAAATTTTTATAGAAATTCTGGCACAATTTTGACACAATCCAGAAAATTGTGAACCTGCAAACCCAGTAATATGAACGAATTGCTTTTTAAAATAAAAATACAAGTAAAAAGCCTATAAGTGGCTTAAATATTAGAAAAAATGAAGGAGGAATTAACCATGTCAGGACACAGTAAATGGCATAATATTGCAGCAAAAAAAGGAAAAGCAGATGCTGCAAGAGGAAAAGTTTTTACAAAACTAGGTAGAGAATTATTAATCGCAGTAAAACAAGGAGGACCTGACCCTGCTGGTAATTCTAAACTAAAAGACGTAATAGCAAAATGCAAAGCAGCTAACATGCCAAACGACACAATCAACAATGCAATCAAAAAAGCATCAGGCTCAGCAGACTCAGCAAATTATGAAGAAATAGTATATGAGGGATATGGAGTATCAGGAGTTGCAGTAATAGTAAATGCATCAACTGATAATAGAAATAGAACAGCTGCAGACGTAAGACATGTATTTGATAAAGCTGGTGGAAACTTAGGAACTAGCCGGATGTGTTTCTTATATGTTTGAGAAAAAGGGTGTAATAGTAATAGAAAAAGAATCAACAGATATGTCTGAAGATGATTTAATGATGCTTTCAATAGAAGCAGGAGCAGAAGACTTTGAAGCAGATGAAGAATGCTATGAAATTACAACAGCACCAGAAAACTTTTCAAGTGTTAGAGAAGAATTAGAAAAGAATAATTTAACATTCATTGAGGCAGATGTAAGAATGGTACCTAATACATATGTGAAATTAAGTGAAAAAGATGCTGAGAGAATGGAAAATTTCTTAGAAAAATTAGATGACCTAGATGATGTATCAGATGTATATCATAACTGGGAGGAATAATAATGTTCAAAAAACTTCTTTTAAAGAAAAATAAAAGAAGTTTTATTTTATATAAAGGAGAAAAAATATGAAAGAAATGAAAGTATTTGCATGTCCAACAGCTGAAGAATTCACAAAAGAAGTATGTGATTATCTAAAAATTGAACCAGGAAAAATTAATTCAATCAAATTTAAAAATGATAACAACTTTGTACAAATCTTAGAAACAGTAAGAGAAACTGATGTATACATAGTACAAACTTGTCAGCCACCAATAAACGAAAGAATAATGGAACTTCTAATTACAATAGATGCAGCTAAAAGAGCATCTGCTAAAAATATAAACATTGTATTACCATATTTTCCATATTCAAGGTCAGACAAAAAAGACCAACCACGTGTACCAATAACAGCAAAACTTATGGCACAAATACTAGAAGCAGCTGGAGCAACAAGAGTAATAACATGTGACTTACATAATCCAGCAATTCAAGCATATTTTAATATAAATTGTGATAGACTAACAGGAGAATATATATTAGAAGAATACTTTTTAAATAAAAAAATAGAAGACATGGTAGTAATAGCAACAGATGCAGGAAGTGCTAAAAAAGCTTACAAATATTCAGAATACTTCAAATGTCCAATAGCATTAGTTGATAAAAGAAGAGATGCAAACAATGACAAAGCAATTTCAACAACGATAATAGGTGAAGTAAAGGGAAAAAATGCAATAATATTTGATGATGAAATAAGCACAGGCGGAACACTAATGGAAACAGTAAATATTTTAGCAGAGTCAGGAACTAAAAATATATATGCAGCTGCGACACATGGAATATTAGTAGGAGAAGCAATAGAAAGAATAAAGAATTCTCCAATAAAAGAGCTAGTAGTAACAAATACTGTTCCAATCCCAGAAGAAAAAAGAATAGACAAGCTAACAATTTTAAGCATGGCACCAACTTTTGGTGAAACAATAAAAAGAATTCATGAAGAAAGACCATTAGGTGAACTTTTTAGAAATGATTTAAATGATTAAAATATATTTTTAACGAATAAAAACTTCCTTTTTATTTAAAACTATATAAAAAGGAGGTTTTTTCTTATGGATTTTAGAACAGATTTAGCTGTTGAAAGAACAGAAGTATTTAAAAAAATAAATAATATTTCAGAAGAAGTACCAGGAATAGAAAGTGAAGAAAAGGAGATTTCTGATTCAATAAAGGTATATAAAGTTAAAGTAACAAATAGTGAGGGAGAACAAGCGATTCAAAAGCCAGTTGGAACATATGTGACAATAGATGTAAAAAAAATGAAAAACATTCCAGATGAAGAAAAAGAAAAAATTGCATTTACTATATCAGGAGAACTAAAAGAATTAATAAAAAATCAAGTGGACAAAAAAGACGAAATATTAATAGTGGGACTTGGAAACTTATATTCAACCCCAGATTCATTAGGACCAAAAGTAATACAGAATATTGACGTAACAAGACATATATTTAAATATTTACCACAATATATAAGTGAAGATGACAGAGAAGTTGCAGCAATTTCACCAGGAGTATTAGGAACAACAGGAATAGAAACACAAGAAATTCTAAAAGGGATAGTAGATAATATAAAACCTAAACTAATTATAGCTATAGACAGTTTAGCTTCAAAAAGCATAGAGAGAATAAGTAGTTCTGTACAACTTTCAGATACAGGAATAATACCAGGAGCAGGAGTAGGAAACAAAAGAAGAGAATTATCAAAAGCTACTCTAGGAGTTCCAGTGATTTCAATAGGAATTCCAACAGTAGTAAATGCAGCAGTAATTGCAAATGACTGTTTAGAATTATTTATTGAAAAATTACAAGATGAAGCAAAATCAAATGACTATTTAAATAAATTAAAAGAAGAAGATAACTATGAATATATAAAAGAAGCATTAGAGCCAAAAGATTTTAATTTAATAGTAACTCCAAAGGAAATTGACGAGTTAATTTTAAACATGACAGACATAGTAGCAGCTGGAATTAATAAAAGTTTATAAAATTTAGTTTTGTTTTTATTCCATTTATGATATACTTTTCTTTGAAAAATAACTAAAAAGGAAGTGAACATATATGGGAGAAAAATTTAGAATATTATGTTATGGAGATTCAAATACATGGGGATATATTTCAGGAAGTGACCATCAAAGACATAGTAAATCAGAAAGATGGCCAGGAGCTTTGCAAGAAATGCTAGGTGATAAATATGAAATAATAGAAGAGGGACTAAACAGCAGAACTTTAATTTCAACAGATAAAAGATGCGGAAAAGAAGGAAGAAGTGGGGCAGACTACTTATTACCTTGTTTAGATTCTCATGACCCTCTAGACTTAGTTATAATAATGCTTGGAACAAATGAACTAAAAACAGAATTTTATAGGAATCCTAAAGAAATAGGAGAAATATTTGAAGAATATTTTGTAAAAAAAATAATTTCAAGAAAATCAGTATGCAGAAACACTTATCCTAAATTATTAGTAGTTACTCCACCAGAAATAACAAAAGAAAATCCTAAATTTATAGGCGGAATAGAAAAATCAAGAAATTTAAATGAAATATATGAAGATATTGCTATGAGAAATGATTGCGAATTTATGGGAAATGAAGATTGGCAAGTAGGAGAAGATGGAGTACATTTATCTAGAGATGGACACAGAATATTAGCAAGCAAACTATCAATAAAAGTAAAAGAAATATTAGAATAAAAAAGAAACTCACACATATATAGTGTGAGTTTTATTAAACTAGAAAATATTTAATTAAACAAAGTAAGCTTAAATGAACTGGATAGAATAAATAAAAACCAATTTGCATTTTTTTATTATCTGTTCCTCGTTTACCATTATAAAATATAATAAAAATTAGAGAAAATATAGTAAACAAAAGTTGAAGTAATATATATCTAATAATAGTAGAACTTAAAGTAGTATAATAAGATAATTTAATTACAAAAAATACAAGCATAAGAAAAACTTCAGAAAAAGTCATAGTTGTTTTATTGTTTCTGAAAATATAAAAACATAAAATCATTAAAACTCCAATAGCTCCAAAATCAAAACCAAAAACTTGTGAAATAGTAGCTAAAAAGAAAATAGGAACTACTGAAATGAATTTATATTTAATTTTATCAAAAAATCTTATAGATAGTAATCCTGCGGCTAAAGTAAAAAATATATTTAAATATAAACTAGAAAAGTTAGGATTAAATAAAATCGAAGCTGGTAATTGTGAGATTAGAGCAAGTATCAACAATCTAGTTAAATATTTTCCAAAATTTTTTGTATGAATATATCCTTCAGATATTAAAAATGCGAAAATAGGGAAAGATAGTCTGCCGAATTAAGATACAAGGAATAGCTGTATCTGGAAAGACAAACGGAACATGCCCTATAAGCATACAAATGCAAGCTATAATTTTTAAAACAAAACCTGACATATTAATTGCTCCTAAATAATTTTTTTATATTATATCAATTAAAATGCAGGTAATGCAATATAACGATTAATCTAAACTGTCCGAGTTTATAAAATTAGTTGTAGTTTTATAAAAATTACACATTTCACAATCATAGCAAATTATAATTCTATTTTTAAATATCTTCTTTAATGTAGAAATAAATTCATCTTCTTGCTCTAAAATATGAATATATAATTTTTGTGGTAATAAATTTAATAAAGTGTTTAATACATAATCATTAGTTGAAAAAGATATGTCAGACAAATATTTTGCATCAAAAATATGTTCATCAATAGGAATTAAATTATTAGAATCATCTAGTAAAACAGATTCTGCTCCTAAATATATAAGATGAGCGATATCAATTTTTGATTTAGAAGAAGAAATATAGTCTTGTAATAAGTCTATAAATCTAAGATATTCTCTATTAATAATAAAATTATTAACAGCTAAGTCTACAAGATAATCTAATATTTCTAAATAGTCTTTTAATCTAAATTGAACAAACCCATCCAAATTCATAGATGAATTATTCTGAATATAATCAAATATAGATAAAAAAATTAAATCGTTTTTATGATGAGATTCTTCGTCATTTAACATAGAATGACATATGTCTAAAATTTCTAGTTGTTCAGCATTTGAAAAATAAAAGTAGTTTCTTCGTAAAATATTTTTTAAAAGTTTTTCTTCATAAAAGTGTATTATTAATTCAGTAAAAGAGTGAGAGAAAGTAGCATATAAATCTTGATTATTACTGAATTTGAATTTAAGCTCTTCAGAATGTTTTTTAATAGAGATATTATTGAGATTAAAGTTTTCTTTAATGTATGAATATATAGAATCAGCAGTTTTTGAGTTTTCTAAAGTCAATGTAAACATATTAAAAAGCCTCCTAAAAAGTAGTATTGACAATTTATAATAGTTTATTCTTAGAAAACTAAAAAGAGTTTGTCATTATAAAAATATTAATAAAAAGGTATTGAGTATAAAAATATTTTTTATCGAAAGAACAGTCTACGTTTTAGATAATTTCTAATTAAAATGAACTGAGCCTCTCCGCATACAAGCTCTGCGCACCCTCAGTTCATTTTAATAAGAAATTATTACTAAATCTTCGCTGTCATTTCTCAAAAAAATATTTTTATACTCAATACCTTTTAAACAGTATTTACAAAAAAAAGAATAACTCCTTTTACTTATAAATTCTATAATCTATATCTTTAAAAATTAAATCTTGTTTATAAATATCATCAATAAACTTTTCATCAATATCATCATTTTTAATTTGATAATATAATTTAGTAAATCTACCAATATGCTGTTTAATTCTTTTTTTAGCATAATCAACCATAGTACCATTAGTAATAATGAAAAGCCAATCGCTACTTTGAGCAAGAAGAAGCTCACGAGCGCACTGATCCAAAGCTTTTTTTCGAATGCCATCATTCTCATTAGGATAAAGATTAGCAAGCTCAACCATTCTATCACCAGCTTTATGAAGATGACGATGAGCATAATCATTAGTTTGATTTAACCATACTTCACTATAACCATTAGCACCCCAACTAGAACGACAAGGCAAGCACTCTTGAATATTAGGATGTCTATCAATATAATCGCCAGGAGTAATCAAAGTAAAATTACAATCATCATAATAAATCTTTTTAAACAAAATATACAACCAATAAGGACCCTCATACCACCAATGACCATAAAGTTCGGCATCATAAGGACAAATAACAACAGGAGGAACATCCATAAAACTAGACAAATTTTCGATTTGAGCAGTTCTAGAGTCTAAAAAATGTCCTGCTTGTTTCTCAGCAGTATCCATAGCCCATCTAGGATTATAATAATCTTTTTCACCATTCTTAGAAGTGATTCTATAATATTTTATACCAGTATGAACACGAGCTCCATTAGAAGCAATATAAGGTTTTATATAATCATAATCCAAATCATAACCAATATCTCTGTAATATTCTCTATAATTAAAATCACCTGGATAACCAATAATAGAACTCCAAACTTGTTTAGAAGACTCGATATCTCTACCAAAACAAGTTAAACCATCAGGAGAAACAATAGGAGCAAAAGTTCCATAAACAGGAGCAGGATCAGCATATAAAATACCATGAGATTCAACTATAGCATATTCAATACCAAATTCTTTTAAAAATTTATCAGCTTCTGGAACATAACCACACTCAGGAAGCCAAATACCACGAGGTTGTTTTCCAAAAAATCTTTTATAAGTTTGAACGCCAACAGCTATTTGTGCTTTAACAGTTTGAGGTGTAACATATAAAATAGGAAAATATCCATGAGTTGCACCACAAGTAATAATCTCAAGAAAACCAGCATCTTGAAAATGTTTAAACCCATTAATTAAATTGCAATCATAAATATCTCTAAAAACATGTAAATCATTTGAATATCTATCAAAATAATATTGCGCAAGAGAATTTAATCTCTGGTCATAATTCGTTCTTTTTATTTCTTTTTCAGCAAGTTCAATATGTTTTTTCAAATATTTTATATATCTTTCTTGTAAAAGTTTATTATCAAGCATATAAAGAAGAGGAGGAGTCATAGTCATAGTTAACCTAAACTTAACACCTTCTTCTTCAAGTTTTTTAAAATTAAGA
This sequence comes from uncultured Clostridium sp., assembly GCA_947382445.1. Next base: position 14,726 of record CANCZH010000039.1, read on the forward strand.
AGTAGAGGAATATAAGTCTCAGACATAGCTTCAAAAAGCCATTGTTCCTCTAAATAGTCTTCACTTTCTGGGTGATGGATAAAAGGTAAATGAGCATGAAGTATAAAAGTTACATATCCTTTATTCTTATTCATAAATATCTCCTTTAACAAAAAAATGGCAAAAGCAAATAACCAATGCTTTTGCCCAAGATTACTTAAAAGTTGAAGTAGGATTTCCTGAAGATGGATTACTTAAACTAAAGAAATTAGATAAGTCTTCAACTTGATATATTTCTTTATATAAATCATAAAAGTTGACTGAATTATTATAACTATTTAAAATACGAGTGACAGGTTTATAAGATTCTTCATTAGTTTTAACATTTTTATATTTAATTTCAGATTTAACTTCATTTAGTAAAACAGTATCATTTGGCATAACTAAATTATTTGAAGTGACAACATATATATGTTTATCTATATCTTGCTTATTTGGCATTTCAGGATTTCTTTTTGCATATTCTTTAAAACGCCTAACAAGTTCAACACTATATTCACATCTAGAATCAGGAATGGACAAATACCAGCTGTTAGCAAAATCGTTTATTTCTACTTCTTGAGTATAATTCAAAGTTTTGTTGTGAACTAATAAAACAGGATAAGAATCATTAAAGAAATACTCACCATATTTTTCTACATATTTTTTTCTATCATTATCTGATATATCCCAATAAACAAATAAAATTTTAGGTGTTTGAGCTAAAATCTTAACTACAGTTTCATTATAACGATAAGGTAAATCATAATATTCTAAAATATTTATAAAATCTTCTTTTTTAGCCTTAGTATTTTTTTTGGAAACAGTAGGTTTAGAAATATTTATTTTTTTGATTACTTTATAAGTTGCCTTAGAAGATGAGATTTTAGTAATGGTCTTTTTTGTAGTTTTTAGCTTAGTATACTTGGATTCAGTTTTCTTTTTAGTAGTAGTTCTTTTTGCTTTTTCATTTAAAGATTCTACTACTTTTTTTGTTCTAGGCATACTTTTTCCTCCTTTGTAAAATATTAAATAACTTATATAATAATATATATAAATTCAAATAAATACAAGAGCAAAATATTAAAAAAAGTAGAAAAAAATAAAAAAAGATTTTTAATTTACCTATTTACATTTATTTTGTTTTTATATAAAATAATAAAGAAAAAATTGTTGAACAAAAGATTAAATAAATACGAAAGGGGCTATTAAAAAATGAAAATTTTAATGCTATCATGGGAATATCCACCAAGAATAGTAGGAGGA
>CANCZH010000040.1 GCA_947382445.1 uncultured Clostridium sp.
CATCTTCTACTAATTCAATATTTTCAATTGAATGTGATGTTATAAATCCATCTTGACAAACCATTAATGGTAATTGAACATCTTCATGTTCTGCAATTCTATGAGCCATTAATGTGTTATCATATGCTTCTTGGTTATTTTCTGAGAATATTTGAATCCATCCACTATCTCTAGCCCCCATAGCATCTGAGTGGTCATTATGGATATTTAAAGGTCCTGATACAGCTCTATTTACAAGTGACATTACTATTGGTAATCTCAAGCTTGATGCTATGTATATCATTTCCCACATTAATGATAATCCATTTGCAGATGTTGCTGTCATTGTTCTAGCTCCAGCTGACTCTGAACCTATACATGCACTCATTGCACTGTGTTCACTTTCAACTGCTACGAAGTTTGTGTCTACTTGACCATTGTTTACAAATGTAGAGAAGTATTGTGGTATTTCTGTTGATGGTGTAATAGGAAAGGCAGCTACAACGTCTGGGTTTATTTGTTTCATGGCTGTTGCGACAGCTTCGTTTCCACTTAATCTTTCACGAATTCCCATATTTAAACCTCCTTTTCTATTGCTTTGAAAGGACATACTTTGGCACATACCATGCATCCTTTACATGCATCATAATTAAAATCTTCACGTTTTTTATCTTTATTTACTGGAATTGCGTCATCTGGGCAAACTGGGAAACATAGTCCACATTGTTTGCATTTTTCTTCTATCCATATTGGTTTTTGGCTACGCCAGTCGCCTGTTTTAAATTCCTTAGCATTTCCTGCTTCGTAGATGTTTCCACCTATTGTTAGGTCTTGGTAAGGAGTATTTGGGTTTAGTCTTTCTTGTGTTGTCATATATTTGTTCCTCACTTTCTTCTGGCTTTGAAGATAATAGTCATCTTACGTCGTTAAAATTTATTTTCGAAATCCTCATGTACAAATGTACACTCCGGTTTCTAAAATAAATTTTGCCTAGTAATATAACTATTCTTTTCAAAGCATCTTAATTTTTATCTTTTAATTTACTTTTTCGATTTCTTTTAGTGACATTTCTAAGGCTTTCATATTACCTTCGATTACTTCTGGTTTTTTGGCAAATTTATGTTTAAATGAACCAACCATGTCATCTAAGAATTCTTTATCTGTCATTATATTGCTAACTTTTACTATTGCTGCAAGCATAGGTGTATTGGGAAAATATTTTCCTAGTGTTTCCATAGATATTTTTCTTGCATCAATTTTGTAAATAGCTCCATTGTAGTCTTTTAGTTTTTCTTTTAGGTATTCATTGTCTTTTGTTGTGTTAATTACAATTGCTCCAGTTTCTTTTAGTCCTGCTGTTACATTAACTGATTCTAGTAGTGTGTCGTCAACTACAACAACATAATCTGGTTCATAAATATTACTGTGAATTGTTATAGGTGAATTACTGATTCTGTTGTAGGCTGTTATTGGTGCACCCATTCTTTCTGGACCATATTCAGGAAAGCCTTGAATATATTTTCCAGTATTGAATGCTGCATCTGCAAGTAAAAGTGAAGCTGTTTTTGCACCTTGACCACCTCTACCATGCCATCTTATTTCGATTAAGTTATTCATATATAGTATTCCTCCTTATTAAAATATATAAATGGTTAATATAATAAAAAAATCATATTGATTTTTCTATTATATTAAATACATTATACTATTGTTATTTATTAATCATATCAATATTAAATTCATATCCTTCACCATTTATGCATGATATAATAGCACTACGATATGTATTTCCTTTTCTATCTACTGAAACTTGATATACGTTTTCTACTTCTGGAATATTTTTTATACTTCCACTAATTGCAAATTTTCCTGTACTATATGCTTTTTCAATATCAACATAATGAAGTGTTCCAGATTCTCCTAATAATAAAAGTATAGGATAATTATAATTGTCTACTGTAAAATAATATACTGATTGTATTGTTTCTGCAATACCACTGACTGTGTATTCATTACCAACTTGCACACTAGAATTATTAATTAAAAGGTCTTCTGAATCATCTCCTATTAATATGGTTACTTCATTATTAGCTAGTATTGGAACTAAATATCTTTCAGAAACTTTTGTTAATGGTGTGTATGTTTTTTCTTCTTTTGATATTTCTTGGTTTGTAGCCACGTCTTTTATTGTTTCTGGAAGTTCAACTTTTATATTTGACTCATCTACTGTTGTTACTTTTATATATTGAGGTTTGTTTTCATTTTCTTTAGAAGTGTTTATTTTCTTTTTAGGTTTGAAAATAAAGTATATTCCAACAATAATTAAAACTATGACCAGTATTTTAAGTAAGTTAATTATAAGTTTTTTCTTTCTACGCACTCTTTAAATACCTCCTTAAAAATTTTTCTTATAAATTGATGTTATTATATAGGATTTTTAAAAATATAACAAGATTGTTTAAGACTTTTGTACAATATTACAAAAATATTACAATATTCATTGACTTTTTAACCAAAAAAATATAATATATATAACGTAAAAATTAAGATACTACATGTAATTGGTAGTTGATTAAGGAGGATTTTATGGGAGAAGTTATAGTAATAACATCTGGAAAAGGTGGAGTTGGAAAAACTACAACAACAGCAAATTTAGGTTCTGCACTTGCTTTAGCAGGAAAAAAAGTTGCTTTAATTGATACAGATATTGGATTAAGAAACTTAGATGTTGTTATGGGACTAGAAAATAGAATAGTATATGATATAGTTGATGTTATTGAAGAAAAATGTAAGGTTAGACAAGCACTAATAAAGGATAAACGATTTAAAGAACTATTCTTACTTCCAGCTGCTCAAACAAGGGATAAAACAGCTATTAATGAAGAGCAGATGAAAGAGTTAATTACTAGATTAAAAGAAGAATTTGACTATATTTTAATAGATTGTCCAGCTGGTATTGAACAAGGATTTAAAAATGCTATTGTAGGAGCAGATAGAGCTATTGTTGTTACAACAGCAGAAATTTCAGCTATTAGAGATGCAGATAGAATTATTGGATTATTAGAATCATCTGATATAAAAAATCCAGAATTAATTGTTAATAGATTACGCCCTACAATGGTTAAAAAAGGTGAAATGATGGATGTTGATGATATTGTTGATTTATTATCAATTGATTTAATTGGTGTTGTTCCAGATGATGAATTTATTATAACTCAAACAAATAAGGGAGAACCTGTTATTTCAAATAAAAAAGCTCCATCAGGAAAAGCATATATAGAAATTTCAAGAAGAATTTTAGGAGAAAATATTGAAATTAGTGTACCTGGAAGAGAAATAGGATTTTTCGCTAGGTTAAAAAGTTTATTTAATAGGAAATAAAAAAAAGCTGGAGGTAAAAAATGTTTGAAGCAATAACAACTTTTTTTAAGAAAGTATTTAAACCAGGACAAGCATTTGATGAAAGTTCTAAAGATACTGCAAAAGAAAGACTACATTTAGTTTTAATGCAAGATAGAGCTAATGTATCTGCAGATTTCTTGGATTTAATGAAACAGGAAATTATTGATGTAATTAAAAAATATATAGAAGTTGATGAAAAAGAGATAGATGTTAGATTAACAAATCAATCTAATGATGATGGAACTAATGGTGCACCTGCATTATATGCTAATATTCCTATTTTAAATATTAGAAATGATGTTAAGGGTGAGAAGACTAAAGAACAAGAAAATAAAGAAAATGAAAAGAAAGAAGAAAAACAAAAAGAAGAAAGTAAGGAAAATAAATCTAACGAAGAATCTAAAGAAGAAAAGAAAGAAGAACCTAAAAAAGAAGAGAAAGCAGAAGAACCTAAAAATTCAAAAAAAGTGAAAGAATCAGAAAAAGATGAAGAATAATTTTACTTTACAGATGATGAGGTTTTAGATGAGAAAAAAATTATTAAAAAATATGGATTTGGGAGTGCTAATTTGTATATTATTATTATTAGGAATAGGACTAGTTGCTCTCTTCTCAACTACACAGAATTCAGAATATGCCGAATTTATAAAACAAATACAATGGTTTGCTGTTAGCATACCAATTTTTATATTGGTTATTATAATTGATTATGATAAGATTTTAAAAATTGCTCCTGCATTTTATGGTGCAAGTTTATTTTTGTTAATTTTAGTATTATTTACTGACCCTATAAATGGTGCTAGTAGCTGGTTTAATATTGGAAGTTTTTCGTTTCAACCATCAGAGTTTGGAAAAATTGCACTTGTTTTATTTATGGCATATTCTTTAAATTTGTTACAAGCAAAGAATAGAAAAGAAATAAATAAGATTTATAAGTTGCTTGCAATACTTGGAGTTGCAGCAGTTCCAATTTTATTAATAGTTAAGGAACCTGATTTTGGAACTGCAACTGCATATATTTTTGCTACTCTTTTTATTCTATTTGTTTCAGGAATTAATAAAAGATATATAGTTTTAGCTATTTTGGCTGTTGCAATTTTATTACCAATTGTGTATATAAATTTACCTGAGCATGCACTTCAAAGAATAGAAGTTTATTTACATCCTGAGAGTGATCCTCGTGGTTCAGGATATAATATTATTCAGTCTAAACTTGCTATTGGTGCTGGTCAAATTTTTGGTATGGGATTATTACAAGGAAATCAAACTCAACTTGGGTATTTACATCCAAAGACTACTGATTTTATTTTTTCAGCTATTGGTGAAGAAATGGGATTTGTTATTGGTGCAGTTATTATTATTACATATGTTATATTAATTACGAAAATTATTTATATAGCTAAAACCGCTAAGGATAATGTTGGTTCATATATTTCTATTGGTGTTGCAGGAATTCTATGTTTTCATATGCTTGAAAATATTGGTATGACAATGGGACTTTTGCCTATTACTGGTGTGCCTTTGCCTTTTGTTAGTTATGGAGGTAGTTCATTACTTACTAATTTAATTTGTATTGGTCTTGTTTTGAATATTAGTGCTAGACGTCAAAAAGCTATATTTATTGAATAGTTTTTACAATAATTATCATACTTATGGAAGATAAGTGGAGGAGCTAATAGTAAAATTAATTAGGGTGAAAAGATAATAAGAAATAAATAATATGACTGTAAGTGATATTAATTCAATATATGTTATAACTAGTAAAGCACAACATAAAATTAGTTTTTATAAAAAAAGATATATTTCAAAGTTATATAAAGGATATAAAAAATTATGTATTATCATAAATTAAAAATTGGAAATGTAGAATTAAATAACAATATTATACTTGCTCCTATGGCAGGAATTACAGATTTATCTTTTAGAAAGTTGTGTAAGGAAGGTGGAGCTGGTTTAGTTGAAACTGAAATGGTAAGTGCTAAAGCTATTTATTATAAAGATGAAAAAACTTTAAAGATGATAAATATGGAGGGTGAAGAAAGACCTATTTCAGTCCAGATTTTTGGTAATGAGCCAGAAATTATGGCAGAAGCAGCAAAATTTTTAAATGATAAAGCTGATATTATTGATATTAATATGGGATGTCCTGCTCCTAAAGTAGTTAAGAATGGTGATGGTAGTAAATTATTACTTGATTTAGATTTAGTACATAGAATTGTTCATAGTGTTGTAGAAGCAAGTAGAGTGCCTGTTACTGTTAAAATAAGAATAGGGTGGGATGAGAACCGAATTGTTGCAGTGGAAGCAGCAAAGATTATTGAAAAAGCAGGAGCTTCTGCTATTACTGTTCATGGAAGAACTCGCATGCAATTTTATTCTGGAAATGCAAATTGGGATATTATAAGGCAAGTTAAAGGAGCGGTGTCCATTCCAGTTATAGGCAATGGAGATGTTATAGATGGTGAAACTGCTAGAGAAATGTTTAAAATTACTGGGGTAGATGGAATTATGATAGGAAGAGCTGCTTTAGGAAATCCGTGGATTTTTGACCAGATAGGCTCTTATTTGAAAGATGAAGAATGTAAAATTCCAACGAATGAACAAATTTTGAATACAATAATTAAACAATATGATATGTTGACTGATGAAAAAGGAGAGTATACAGCAGTAAGAGAAATGAGAAAACATATTGCATGGTATATTAAAGGAATGAAAGATGCATCAGCATTTAGAAATAAAATTAATTTAATAGATAATAAAGAAGAAGCTATTAAAAATTTAAGAACTTTTTTGAAAAAATAATGAGAATAATTTACATAAAAATTAACAAAAGACGTTATTTTTGAAAAAAGTCTTTTTTTTATTATTTTTTATGTCTTATTATGTTGATTTTTGAAGAAAAGTGTTATATATTTATATTCGATTTGATGATTTTTTATTACAAAAACATTACAAAAGGGTTACAAAAACATGACGATTTCTATTGACTTTTTGAGGAAAATGTAATATCCTTAGACATATTAAAAGAAACAGAAAAAAATTGGAGGAATTATCTTGGCAATAGGGGATATAATTGTTGGAATTGACATAGGTACTTCAAAAGTTAGTACAGTAGTTGGTGAAGTTAATAATTTCAAGCAAATAGAGATAATTTGCAATACTTCTTGTAAGTGTAGTGGAATTGCTAAAGGTCAAATAGTTGATGATGATGCTATTTCAATTGCTATTTCAAAAACAATTAAAGAAGCAGAAGAAATAGCTGATTTTAAAATAAATTCAGCTTACATTACTATTCCAGGTAAATATACAACTATTGTTCAAAATAGTATAGTAAAAGATACAAAAGATAGATTTGACGGTATATCCCAAAAAGATGTAGTTTCTGCACTAACTTCAATAAGAGATATCGAAATGCCAGAAGATCAAGTTTTAATAGATATTATTCCAGACAAGTTTATTTTAGAAGATGGAAAAGCTGTTGAAGATCCAATTGGAAATTATTGTTCATATTTTACTTTTATGGCTCAGTTAATTTTAGCAGATAAGACATATGTAAAAAGGATAACTAGTATTTGTAAAAAAGCAGGAATTGCCGAACTAGACGGTATTGTTCCTATAACACTTGCTGAAAGAAACTTAGTTTTAGATAGTAATGAACTAAATGATAATGTAATGATACTTGATATAGGTGGTGGAAACACTGAAATAGGTATATTCAAAGGTAATACTTTTATATATAATAATACATTACCTCTTGGAGGAGATAATATCACAAGTGATATTTCATATGTATTAAATATTTCAAAAGAAGAGGCAGATAAATTAAAACGTCAATATGGATTAGCATTAAAATCTTTTATTGATAATGATAATAATATTATTCTTAATACTTATAATGGTGGAGATACTCGTAATAAAACAATTAAAAGTTCAGAATTAATAGAAGTTATTGAAGCAAGAGTAGAAGAAATATTTTCATTAGTTAATAAAGAAATAACAATGCAAGGTTTAAAAAATAATATAAATAATGTAATTTTAACAGGGGAAGGAATTACAAATATTAATAAAAGTGACATGGCTGGAAAGATTATTTTTAATATTCCTGTTAAGATTTCAACAGCAAGACTAATTACTACTATAAAACCTACATTTAGAACTAGTTATGCTTTGGTAAGGTATGTAGCATCAAGACCTTTTACTAAAAGAGTTTCTAGTACTATTGATACTAAATCAGAAAAATCTATAATAAAAGTTATATTAGAAAAAATCAGAGACTTTTTTTATAGCTAAATTGTTTTTAATTTTAAAAAATAATATATATTTTAAGGAGGAACTACTTTATGATAATGGAAAACGAAGATAACAACAATTACATGATGGATGGCACAGCTACAATTAAAGTAATTGGTGTTGGAGGAGCAGGAAATAACGCTGTTAACAGAATGATTGAAGCAGGAATAAAGAATGTTGAGTTTATATCTGTTAATACAGATAGACAAGCACTTCAATTATCAAAAGCTTCAACAAAAATCCAAATCGGAGAAAAATTAACTAGAGGACTTGGAGCAGGGGCAAATCCTGACATTGGAGCTCAAGCTGCTGAAGAAAGTCGCACTGAACTTGCAGAAGCTTTACGTGGAGCTGATATGGTTTTCGTTACTGCTGGTATGGGTGGTGGAACTGGAACAGGTGCTGCACCAATCGTAGCAGGAACTGCTAAAGAAATGGGAATATTAACAATAGGTGTTGTTACAAAACCATTTACTTTTGAAGGTAAGAAAAGACTTGCTCAAGCTGAAAGAGGAATCGAGAGCTTGAAAGGTAAAGTTGATACTTTAGTTGTAATTCCAAATGATAAATTATTACAAGTTATAGATAGAAAAACATCAATTATAGAAGCTTTCAGAATGGCTGATGATGTTTTAAGACAAGGTGTTCAAGGTATTTCAGATTTAATTGCTGTACCAGGATTAATTAACTTAGACTTTGCTGATGTTAAAACAATAATGTTAGATAGAGGAATGGCTCATATGGGTATTGGTAGAGCTTCTGGTGAAAACAGAGCTGAAGATGCCGCTAAACAAGCTATTCAAAGTCCATTACTTGAAACATCAATTGAAGGAGCTAGAGGAGTTATTATTAACATTACTGGTGGTAGCGATGTTGGATTACATGAAGCTAATACTGCTGCTGAACTTGTTCAACGCAGTGCTGACCCAGAAGCAAATATTATCTTTGGTTCTGTAACAGATGATTCTATGGGTGATGAAATCCAAATTACAGTTATTGCTACTGGTTTTGAAAATGAAGATGAAAAAGTTCAAAAAGCTACTGATATAGTTAATAAAGCATGGGAAAGAAAAATGAACCCAATAAGTTCTGTTGATACATCTACTAATGGTAATGAATTAGATATTCCAACATTCTTAAGAAAAAATAAAAATATGAAATAATAATTCCATTATTGTCAAATAAAATATATAGAGAGAAATTTATTTAGAAATAATCTATTTTTTGTAGATTATTTCTTTTTTTCTTGCATATAAAATGACAAGTTTTTTATTTTCTTTTACATATAATCATTCTAATCTAAATTGGAAGGAACAATATAATTTGTGATTATGACTGTTTATCTTGATGTTGTATTTATAGAGAATTTTATTATGAATTTAGTAATTATTTTATCAGAAGCAGCAGTTTTAAATTCTTTAAATAAATTTTCAAAGAAAATTATAGCAAGTTTAGTGCTGAGTATTTTTTATATTGTTACTTTGTTTTATCCAATAATTTCTTTTTTGCAAGTATGTATAGGACTATTTATTATTAAACTTTCATTTAATCCTCATACAATAAAAGCTTTAATAAAACAGACAATTTTGTTTTATTTTATTAGCTTTGTATTTGGTGGACTTTCTTTTGCAATGGTAAATTTACTTAATAATGGAAGCGTAACTATTTTAGATGGAGTTTTAGTAGGAAATTTTAGTGTTTTTAAGGTGTTCTTATGTGGAGTGTTAGGTGCTTTTATGGTATTTATTTTTCTTAATAAAAAGCAAAAGCATATTTTTAAAGAAATTATTATTGGTGTAAAGCAAAATAAAGTTAAAGTTAAAGTCTTACTTGATACAGGAAATTTACTTAAAGAACCATACACAGGTAAATCAGTGATAATTGTGGAAAAAGAAGTTCTAAAAAACGTTTTAAATGAAGATATTATTTTAAATTTTCAAGATATTATTAATCGGAAAAAAAGAAATACCAATTGGAATGTTTATGATTCCTTATAAAAGTATTGGAAATGAACGAGGCATGTTACTTGGATTTAAGCCAGATTATATTATTTTAAATGACGATGAAAAGATATTTATAGAAAATTCAGTTATTGGAGTATGTAATGAACACTTAAGTAGCAACAAAATTTATTCTGGAATTTTTGGATTAGAAATTTTAAAAGAAGGGGTTTTTGAGATATGAATATAATTGATGTTTTAAAAGAACTTTATAAAAAATTTACTAAAAAGGATATGGATAAATTACCTATTTTTTATATAAATGGTAGCCAAACTTTACCTCCACCTCTTTCAATGGAAGAAGAAAATGAAGTTTTGTCTAGAATTAATGATGAAGATGGCGAGGCTAGACAGATTTTAGTTGAGAGAAATTTGAGACTAGTTGTTTATATTGCTAAGAAATTTGAAAATACTGGTGTTGATTTGGAGGATTTAGTTTCTATTGGTACAATTGGACTTATGAAAGCGATTAATACATTTAATACTGATAAAAATATAAAACTTGCAACATATGCTTCAAGATGTATTGAAAACGAAATTTTAATGTATTTAAGACGTAGCAATAGAATTAAAGGTGAAGTTTCTATTGATGAACCTCTAAATAAGGATAGAGATGGAAATGAACTTTTACTTTCAGATATTTTGGGGACAGACGAGGATATTATTTATAAAAATTTAGAAGATGAGGTTGATTATAAATTGCTCAAAATTGCTATTTCTAAGCTTACTGATAAAGAAAAGTATATTATGAATTTACGTTTTGGTATGTCTGGATATAAAGAGAAAACTCAAAAAGAAGTTGCAGATATGCTTGGAATTTCTCAGAGTTATATTTCAAGGCTTGAAAAAAAGATTATGCTTAAAATGAGAAAAGAAATTTCAAGTAAAACAGGATAAATTGCAAAAGTGTGATAATTTAATAAAAAATGCTTGTCAAAATGTGATTTAAAAGTAAAAAATGCTTGAAAAAATGTGAAGATAATGTATAATTAGTATATTATATATATTAATTATTGGAGATGATCAATTTGAAAAGATTTATATTAAATGAATTAGTAAACTGGAAAAAGAATAAATATAGAAAGCCACTAATTTTACGTGGTGCAAGACAAATTGGAAAAACATATATACTGAAGCAATTTGGAGAAGAAAATTATGATGGAGTGGCATACTTCAATTTTGATCATGACAAAGATTTATATAATTTGTTTGATAATACTAAAAATCCAAAAAGAATTTTAGAACAATTAGCTTTTATATATGGAAAGGCAATATTACCAGAGAAAACGTTGATAATTTTTGACGAAATACAAGAATGTCCTAATGCATTAAATAGTTTAAAGTATTTTCAAGAAGAAGCAAATGAATATCACATAGTTTGTGCTGGAAGTTTATTAGGAATTAGATTATCGCATACGTCATTTCCTGTTGGAAAAGTAGACTTTTTAAATATGTATCCAATGACATTTAGTGAATTTTTACTAGCTGATGAGTGTGAAAATTTAGTAAATTATATGAAATCGATTAAGAATCCTGAAAATATTCCAGATATATTTTTTAAACAATTAGAAGAAAAATTAAAAGCATATTTTATAATAGGTGGAATGCCAGAAGCTGTTAAAATTTGGGTAAAAGAAAAGGATATGTTACTGGTAAATAAAGTGCAAGAGGATATATTGATGGCATATGAAAGTGATTTTTCAAAGCATACAGATAATAATGAAGCAAATAAAATATCATTAATTTGGAATAGTATACCATCACAATTGGCAAAAGAAAATAAAAAATTTTTGTATCAGACAATAAAAGCTGGAGCAAGAGCAAGAGAATACGAAAATGCATTAAATTGGCTAAACGATGCCAATTTGATTTATAAAATATATAATGTAACTAAAACAGATTTTCCATTAAAAGCATATAATGATTTAAGTTCTTTTAAAATTTATATGAATGATGTAGGATTACTTAGAAAAATGGCTAATCTAGATAGCAGTATTGTAGTAAAAGGAGATAAATTATTTGAAGAATTTAAAGGAGCTTTTACAGAAAACTATGTATTAAATATGATAAATATTATATTTGATAGTGTTCCAAATTATTTTGTTTTTGATAGACATGAAATAGACTTTGTTATTCAATATAAAAATGAAATAATTCCTATTGAAGTAAAATCTAGTAAATCAACGAATAATGTTAGTATAACCAGATATAATGAGAAATTTAATAATAATTTATCTGTTAGATTTTCAATGAATAATTTAAGTAAAGATGGAAAAGTTCTTAATATGCCATTGTTTTTAATAGAGTATATTAATAATTTTATTTGATATAGCGATATAAAAGTAGATAAAAGTCTACTTTTATTTTTTGCATTGAGAGAAGTTTTGTTGATACCGCAAGGAAAATTGACATTTTATACAAAAATCTAATCAATAGTTAGAATATAAATTGAGCTTACGAAGCTATTATAAATATTTACAAATGAAGATAGTATTAATAATGTTTTAAAAAAGTATATTAAAAAAAGTGTATCAATAGATAGAATAATCAAAAATAAAGAAAAATGTAAACAAAAAGATAAATATTTATAAAAATGTAGAATTAAAAATGTTGTAAAAGCTGTAAATCAAAAGGTTTTAGGTTTACTACTTTTTGCAGAAAGATAATAAGTGTGGAGATTTTAGGTATTGACTATAAAATAAATATCTCTAAAATTAGATTTAAGAAAATTATTTTTTTGTTAGGAGTAGTAGGCATGTTCATAAAAAATAAGAATAATGTAAAAGAAACAAAAAACGTGAAACAGCAAACTACTGAGGCTGTATATATATACACACAGGTAATATTTTAAAGAATAAGATAACTGTAATTAGTGTATCAATATTACTAGTTGTGATGTTAATAGTAGGTTTAGTAGTTTATTCAGAAACAGTTAGACCAACAGGAATGATAGAAAATGTAAAAAGGGCTTTGGAAGAATTAGCACAAAGCTATAATTCTATTGTTCAGAGTGATATTACAACAGTAGATGTAACAGGAATAACACCAGGAAAAGAAACACAGCATGAGCACATTTATAAAACAATGTATGATGAGAATAAACACTGGGAAGAATGCATGTCTTGTGGTGAGATACAAAATGAATATTTACATAGTTATCAAAAAAAATTTGCAAATGAAAAAATTGCAGAATGCCATTATAGTAATTACTATACCAATGTATGCACATGTGGATATTCATATATTGAACATAAACCATGTGTATGGGATGGAAAAACTTATCAAATACGTGCAGATGCTACACATGCTCCAATGTGTAGTATTTGTAAAACAGAAATACAATAATATTATTATTTACAAGCATATGGTAAAGGAGAGCTACATAAGTATAATGTACATGAAAGAGGTGGACATGATCGATGTACTAAAAATGGACAGAAAATAACATGCTTGAATATAGGAAGCGGAATTACTTGCGATGTATGTAAAGCATATAGAAATAACCCGTCACATACTCTACGTATTAATAAATTAACTAATGAATTGTATTGCATACTTTGTAATACAGTATTTGGAAAAACTTATTGGAGAATAGAGCAAGATTCTAATACTCCAAATACATATACAATTACTAGTGATGTTGAACTTAATAAAGATGTTGTACTTTCAAGATTAGGGAAAACGGATGTTTCTAATGGAGTCTTAGAAATAAATAAGCAAGAATTTGATAAAAATAGTGAAGGTGGGATAGGTAGTAGTAATATCACATTGATAAGTACATTTAAATTTAGCTCAAATTATAAAAATAAATGTAATGATATGAAAGTATATGTATATTTAAAAATAAATGGAGTAGAATATTGGGCTTATATAACACCCAATATTATAGGATATCCAGATGTTAAAGAGCCAGTAATATCTGATATAGTAACTGAAAGTGAAAGTACATTAACATCATGGAGTAAAACAAAACCAATTGTTGTTACAGGTACAGAGAATTATTGTGATACAGTAGATGTAGAAATAATAGATGATGAAGAAAATGCTATTTTTAAAGGTACTACTACTGTTAATAATGGAAATTATTCAATTTCATGTACACCAGAAATAGAAGCAGGATTGGTGGGTAGAAAGTTTAACGTTATTGTAACAGATGCTTGTGACAATAAAACAGAGGAAGAGTTTGAGATTGCGAGAGTTGATGCTATTGCACCAAAGATTACTTCTGGTGATGAAGTAGGTGGTGATTGGGCTCGAGAGAAAAATTTTACATTTACGGCAAATGACTATGGTATTGGTAATGTAGAAATAGGATTTAATGATGTTAATGATTATAGTTTAGCTATCCAAGATGGAGAAAATTTTTCAAAAGAGTATAAACTTATAGGAGATGTGTATGCTCCAAGAGAAGCAAATGTATATTACAAAGATGGTTTAGGAAATGTATCAACTAAGAAAATTACTATTGATAAATTAGATAATACAGCACCAACAATTACAAATGTAAATATCCATAATAATAAGTTAAGCGTTGAGGCGAATGATAGGCATGAAGTATGGGGAGATGGCTCAGGAGTAGTTAAATATAGATATATGGTAAGTGGTGAGAAAATAGAAAATCCAGATGTATCAACATTTACAAATGAATTAAATGTTGGTAAGGATATTGTTATAGAGAATTTACCAGAAGTAAAATATGTATATGTAGTAGCAGAAGATTTAGTAGGAAATGTAAGCAAAGTATATGAAGTAGAAATACCTCAATTAGTGTTAACAAGTGAAGTAAGATTAGAATTAGCAAATGGAAAAGGAGGAGTAAAACTAGACTGGTCTACATATGATATATCAGATAAATATTTTGTTATATATCGCAAAAAGGAAAATGAAACAGAGTGGCAAGAAATAGTTAGTTTACAGGACAAATTAACAGAAAATACTTATATTGATGAATTCGCCAATGATAACGAAAATTCAAATGCACCAACAATACAGATACAAGAAAATATTGAAAATAATAATATAAACATATCGCCTACTTCAACAGATAATGGAAGCAAATATACATATTATATTGAAAGCTATGATTCAAGTACAAATTTATTATTAAATAAGTCAAACTAATAAAATAGCATCAGAATTCCTGATGCTATTTTATTAGTTTAAGAATATTTATAAAAATTAAATTATAATGAAAAAAGTCAAAATATGTATGATGATTAATATTGATTTTAAAATATATCCATGATATATTTCTATTAATTTATTTTATTCTTAGGGTAGTCCACCCAAAATTTCCAAATAAAAAAATAATATTGATAGGAGTGATGTTTATAGAAGTAAAGAAAAAAATATTACCAACGAACGATTATGCTTTTAAAAAGATTTTTGGAAGTGCAGGTAATGAAGATATAACAAAAGATTTATTAAATTCTATATTATTAAAGAAAGTAAAAAATATAGAATTAGACTGTAATCCAATATTAGAAAAGAATATATATAGTGGAAAAACTGTAGTACTAGATATAAAAGCAAGACTTAATAATGAAAGTTTATGCAATATTGAGATGCAAATTGCAAGTCAAAAACATATTGCAAAAAGAATGCTGTATTATTGGAGTAAGCTATATTCATCAGAAATAGGAGAAGGGGA
>CANCZH010000041.1 GCA_947382445.1 uncultured Clostridium sp.
TATATCCGTTTCTTTTTGCATGCATACTTTGGACATCTGTAAATCCAATTTCTTTATTTTCTAAATATATTACTTGTTTATTTTTAAGTTTTTCCATTACTTTTATATAGTCTTTCATTTCTGCAATAATTTGTATTGGAATTTTTCTTTTTTCTACTAAATTTTTTATAATAGATTCATTGTCTTTTATTATGTTTTCAGCTCTAGCCTTTATTTTTCCTATTTCATCTAAAAATATTATGAAGTCATTTCCTAAGTAATCTAGAAAGTTCTGGGTTTCATTATAAAAGCAGTTAAAATATTTGTCTATTTTAGCAATATAATCCCCAGATTTTATTTGTTCCATGTCTTCTTCTGAAATGTCATTTAATATACCTGCATATTTATTTGCTTTTATTTTTTCGCATACTTTTTCTATATCATTTTCTAATATATACTCAAATGCTGGATATACTTCAAATTCGTCTATCATGTCTGTTGAACGTTGAGTTAATATATTAAACTTTCTTATTGAATCTATTTCATCTCCCCAAAATTCTATACGTATTCCATTTTTTTCTCCTAGTGCAATATCAACAATTCCGCCTCTTATACTAAATTGACCTTTTCCCTCTATTATGTCATATCTTTCATATCCTAATTTTATTAATATCTCTTTTAATTCTTCTAATCTTATCTCTTGTCCTACTTTTAATTTTAGTATATTTTGATATAATACTTTTTTGCTAATCATTGGTTGCATTAGGCTCTCTATTGTTGTTACTACTATTTTTGATTTCTTGTTTATTATATTATTTAATACTGATATTCTATCAAAAAGGTTATCTTTGCTTTCTGCTAAATAGTCATATGCAAAAATTTCTTTTTTTGGAAAAAAATCTATATTTTCATCAAAATATTCTAAATCTTTTATTATTTTTTTTGCTTGAATTTCATTGTATGTTACTATACATATAGGCTTTTCTGAATAAAAATGTGTTGAATATGAAAAGTGCGTCTTTCCGCTATCTGTTAAGCCTGATATCATTATTGGGCTTATTTCTTTTTTCACATCTTCCAAATATGATTTATATTTTTTTACATTTGGAACAATTTTTACAGTAGAATTCATTGTTTTCTCCTTATATGATATTATATGTTCTTTATTTTTTATTATTCTTTGTTAACAGTTTGTTATTATATCATGATTTTGCTTTATTTTCAACGATTTTGTGGGTAATTAGTTTAACTTTGGCTTTTGTCTTAGTATTTATAAAATAGAAAAAGAGCTATTCTCCATTTGCTTTTGCAAATAGAAAATAGCCCTCTATAACCAGGTATTATATTATGCCTTAGTCATGAATAAATTATAGCATGCACGATTCTCTAACATATATCTACTATTCAAAAAATCCAATATTGCTTTTTTATAGATGTTGTGGCATAGTATCTGGATGCTGTCAGATTCTACTACTGCTACAACTGCCACGCATGGATTCTGGATGTAACTTTCGAAAGTTAATTTAGGTAGCTTACCTATGCGGATAACAGAATACTCTCCGTATACCGCAACCTGTGGCACCATTTCTGCTGGCGTGAAGTCATTTACTGTGCAGTTACACCCCATTATCCGCATTTCTACGATTTGAAGATATACTTTCTCTCCACATACTACACATTTAGTTCCCAATTCAACATTTATCATTGTGCACCTCCTGGTCTTAGACCTTGACTAAATTATTAGTTAGTTTCATTCAAGTAATTTTTTTATGCTAGTTTTATTATATTATGTTTTTCATAATTATGTTAACTCTTATTTTTGGAAAAATATTTCGTTTTTAGTTGAAGTTGGTAACTTTTCGTGTTATAATTTTTATGTTAACTCTAAATGTAATTGTATTATGAAAGGATTTTATATGGATTTAGAAAAAAGTAATTTTGAAAGTTGTTTAGAACATTCAATTAATAGATTAAATGAAAAAACCTCGGAACCAAGAGTTATTAAAAAATATTTGCATAACTTAGTCAATCATTTGTATGATATAAAAAATAGTAATCCTGGTATCAGTAAAGAGGAATTTGAGAAAAAAATCTCAGATGAAATAGACACTTATGCTTTTACTACATTTGAAAATTGTAATATATTTTCTGGTTATATGCAATATATTTGTTGTAAATATTTGCAAGAGCATCCTGAAAAATATAAAGAAATTTCTGAATCAATAAAATCTTCTGAAAAAGATTTAAAAAATGAGAGATATCAAAATTGTTCAACTTTTGATGAATATTTATCTTTATATGTTTATAATATAAAAAAAGATTTATGTGTCCAAGTTCTAGGTTCAAATGAGGTTAATGATGAAACTATAAGAAATTTTGATGATATATTAGATAGAGATAAAAAAATTATTAGTAAATTAATTTTTACTAGTTATTTTCATCTTCCTAAAGCTGCTGATGTTTTAACTGATACTAATATGTCAAATCAAAAAAAATCAGCAAAATTTAAAGAGTTTTCTAATCTATATAAATTTCCTGCTGATAAAAAAAGATTTCTAGATATTTCAGATATATTATTAAATGGTTCTTATGCTTATTTACCAAAGCATCTACCATGCATTGAAAAAGAATTACAAAGACAATTAGCATTTTCAACTGAAATATTTGTATCTATGACTGATTCTTTGGGAAATCTAAAACATTATATTTCTGATTACGCTATGAAAATGTGTAATGTTGGTTTTCCTGAATTTGCTTCGTTAGTTTGCACAAATGGAAATCCTAATTCTAAGTTTATTGAAAATTTAAATGGTATTGAAGCTAATTATCAAAAGAAGAGATTTGATAATATTATTAGTACTGAAAAAGTAAAATCTTATCTTTCAGAAAATTACTTACGCAGTTCAAAAAATATGACTATTGATAATTTGTTAGCTCTTAATTCATTTTGGGCAAATAGATATATTAAGCAGTTAGAAATATATTCTGAAGCTATGTTTGCAATTTATGATTTAGAACTTATTTCTCAAATATTTGAAAATGACAAAATTCATTTTAATGTATCTGAGGATGAAATTTATCAGATACTAGTAAAAATGGGAACTTTCTATAAGTCTGCTTCTGAATTTATAAAATTCAAACATTTTAAAGATGATTCTCCTACTACTGATTTAGAATCTGATATAAGTACTTCTACTGGTGCTAAAATATTCCGTTATTCATATTCTCCTTATGTTGAAAAAACTAAAAAAAGATTTGGTAGCGAATATAATTCTTATTTTTCAAAAGTTCTTCCTGGTAGTAAAAATGATATAGAAAAAGAATCAGAACTATGTGTTAGACTATATAATCCTATTGTTCTAGGCTACATTATCAAGGATTCATCCATTAATTGTTTAGTTTCTACTATTGAAGGTTTTAATGATTATGCTTTTTGTAATGCTGGTGTTATATTAGATTCTATTTCTGATGATGGTACTAAAGCAGAACTACCTGGCTTTATTGGTATTGGTGTTGATGCAGGTTTGACTTCTCCAGCTAAAATACATATGAAAAAATATGTTTTAATGGATTTTCTAAACTCTATTGATGGTAATACTATTGTTCCTATTTATGAAGGTTTAGAAGATTTTAATAATACTAATTCTCCTCTTGTCTTGCCTTTAACTGATAAACATAGAACTATTTTAAAAAAAGCTAATAGAAATCTTTCTAATTATAAAAATCCTAATTATATAGCTCATTTATCTTTTACTGATTCTAAACATGCACCTTATCATTTAAAATCTTCTCATTTTGATAGTTTAGGTAGAGAGACAAAAACTTTTGAAAGACGATATATTGATTTAAAAACAGGTGATATTTATGAAAAAAAGAATGATGTTTATGTTAAAGTAGAACCTAAAGTTATGCAAAAAGGAGGTAATTCAGAACATGAGCTTTAATAAAAATTTATTTGAGGAACATTTAAAAAATAAGGACTATAATTTTTGTGTTACTTATCTTAGAAATGAAATCATAGATATTCTTACTAAAATGATTCAAGAAAAAGAACCTAATTTTAAGTATTCTACTATTAAATCTTTGCAAATAAATTGTTTTAAATATCTTTCTGAAAAAGAACATGATATTGTTTCAGAATTGTATGATTTTAGTTTTAATGAAAATTCGTCGCACTATGAATTGTCTCGTATGTTAGAAATTTATAGAGAATTAATTTAAAGGTATGAATTATTTATAATCATACTTTTTAATTTTTAGAATATTATTTTAACATGAAAACTGTAAGTAATTATTTTTTAACTTTTTTTATTATTATTTTTGGGGTTTGTTTAATACTTTTCTCTTCTAGTAATATTGTTGCTGTGCATAATTCTTTAGATTTGTTTTTAAATGCTATATTTCCTAGCTTATTTCCATTTTTAATTGTTAGTGAATTACTTTCATATACAGCAGTAGTTCCTTTTTTATCTGCTAAGTTTGAGAAAATTATGAAACCATTATTTAATGTATCTGGAATAGGCGCTTATCCTTTTGTTATGGGATTACTTAGTGGCTATCCAGTTGGTGCTAAAATTGTTTCAAATTTACGAAATGAAAATCTTATTTCTAAATCTGAAGGAGAACGATTGCTTATTTTTACTAATAATGCTGGTCCTCTTTTTATTATAGGGAGCATTGGCGCTAGTATATATTTAAATTCTACTATTGGATTTCTATTTTTAGCAGTTAATGTTATATCTAGTATTTTTATTGGTTTTATATTTGGTAGGTTTTATTATAGTAATAGTAGAATTGCTAGTGGCCATTCCGAACTATCTTTCTCATCTTTAGGCGATGTTGTTAGTAAAAGTATTAAAAAAGCTTTTTTCACATTAAGCAATGTTTGTGGTTTTGTTATACTTTTTTCTTTGATAATATCTATGATTAATTCTTCTGGCATTTTATCTTTAATTAATAATGTTTGGATTGAATATTTTATTTTGGGTATTATTGAAATAACTAATGGAATTAAGTTAATTTCTACTATTTCTTCGCAATCTTTATTTTGGAACTTAGTTCTTACATCAATTTTACTTGGCACAGGGGGAATTTGCGTTCTTCTTCAAGTTTGGAGTACTATTTCTAATACAGATTTGTCTATAAAACCATATATTCTAGGAAAAATATTTAGTGGATTATTTGCTGGTTTTGTTATGTTTGTTATTTTAAATGTTTTTCCTGTTTTACAATTTGCTATTTAATTATAGAACAAAAGCGGACATTAATAGCATTGTCTCTATTTTGAATATTTTAAAGTCCGCGTCTTTGTTCGTCCGCGAAAATTGCAAAGCAATTTTCTGTGGAATGTATTTATATTATAGGAAGTTCGGAGAACTTTCCTATAATATAACAAAGTTCCAATATAAATACTGGAACTTTTTGTTTTTATTCTTCTAAACTTTCAATTATTGAATCTTTCTGTTGTATTTTTACTTCTAATCTTCTATTTTCTTTTTCTAATTCTAATATTTCCTCATTTAGATTGTTTATTTTTTCTTCTAGTTCTTGATTATGTTTTTCTTTTTCATTTTGTTTAATTTTTTCAATATTTTCCTTTGATGTATATACATATACTTTTGGTGATGTGTAATAATTCTTTATTTTTTTATTTTGAATATCATTATAAAACTCTTTTAAACTTTCGAATATTTTAGAGCCATCACTATTATGATATATATATACTGTTTCATTTCTATTTGAAATATTTGCTTTAGTATATTTTGAGTGTTTTACTTTCACCGTAATTTCATTAGAATTATCTTCAATATATTCTATATCATACCATCTTGCAATAGACAAATTATCACTCATTTGTATTATATATGTATCTTCTATTTGATATTTTTCAGCTTCTTCTATATATTCGAATCTAGTAAATCCAATAATTGATATTCCTATTCCTATTCCTGCTAATACTAATGCTACTAAAAATGTGAGTGCCATTCTTGTTTTTTTACATTTTTTACTTACAATAAAATTATAGAATAGTTCTAATATAATAAAGTTTATTATTATTGTTGCTACTAATCCCAGAAATACTCCTACGAATAATAAACCAGTTTTTACAAATAGAAAACTTAATACTAATAATACGATTAATGCTATAAATGTGAATATTCCAATTATTGAATAAAATGCTGCACAAACTTTTATAAATATTAATACTACTTTTATTATTCCATTTAAAAAGTTAGATTCTGAATGTTCTGGGTCCCTAATTACAATTTTCTCTTTCTTTTTTTCTTCATTATTTTCTTCTATTTTCTTTTTTTCTTCAGTATTTTTGTCATCTTCTTTTACCATTTCATAATAGTTTAAATATCTAATCTTAAATATATGTAAGAAAATCGTGGTTCCAATAACTAATCCTAAAACTATAAAAATTGTTTCAAAAATGCTTCTTATAAAATAATATATTCCTGAATGTCCATAAAATATGTTGCCTATTATTCCACTTCCTATTCCTCCAATTATTCCAAATATGGCAAGTAAAATACATATGATTATTATTTGTTCTATAAAGCATTTTAATATTTGTCTTATATTCATATTACATATCATATCAACAGTTTTTGTAATAAATCGGAAGAAATCTTCAACATATTTATTGATATTATTTTTTGATTGTTTATTTTCTTCTACTTCTTTAATGTTTTCATTCATTAATTCGTCTATATTGTAATTAAATAATTTACATATTAATAATACTTTATCCATTTCAGGATAGCTTTGTCCTGACTCCCATTTTGAAACTGCTTGCCTTGAAACTCCTAATTTTTCTGCAAGTTGCTCCTGTGATAAATTATTTTCTTTTCTTATCTTTTTTAAGTTTTCTGATAATTTCATTTTGTTTTCTCTCCTTTCTTGCATCAAATTATATGTTTTCTACTGGTTGCATTCTACCACTTTTAGGTTGTTTTTTGTTAATTTTCAGTTGCATTTTACTTTTTTCTTTGACTTTCCTGATATATAAAAACCAAGAAGAATTATTCTCCTTGGTTTAATTTTTTTAACATTTCAATTTCTTTTAGTTGGTCTTTTCTTGAATAATAATCTTCTTCAGATACTTCTGTAATAAAATTCTTATCTAACATTTTATATTTATTAAGCCACTCTAATTCTTTTTTTACTTCGTCTATATTAGGATGAACTCTTCCATGAGTTTCCTTTTTAGTATATCCATCATTATCTAATGTTGCTGCAAAATGTATTTGCTTAACATATTTAACACAATCTTCTGGATTAAAATCATTTTCTAGCATTTCTTCAAATTTTAGTTTCCATATATTTGCTTTGCAATGTGCATGTGTTGTGTCTAAGCACATTTTTAAATTTGGATGGTTTATAGTTTTGCAAATTTCTAATGCTGAACATCCTTTTAGTTCATCTAGCATCATGAATAAATTTTCAATTAAAACCACTGCTCTTTTGCCTTCTACTATTTTTAATAGATTTTTTAATCTGGTAGCTAGGTTTGTTGATACATACTGATTTTTAGTCCATAATGTATGATATATTATAGCCATTTTTATGTCTAATTCTTCTGATAATTCTACTAATTTTTTTAATTGTTTTTCAACTATTTTTTCATCTTTCATCATTAATAATTCTAAATGATAATCATCTAACGGTGGATGAACTACTATTTCTTTTAGGTTAGGAAATTCTAATTTCTTTCTTCTTATTTCATCTTCAAAATTGAATTCTTCTGTTATTCCATTTTCATTAAAAAACTGAATTTCTATTCCTTCACTTTTTAATATTATTTCTTCCATTTCTTTTCCAAATTTTTGTGCACTTAGTTTTGGATATATTTTCATTTATTACTACCTCTATTAGTCATTTTTGTTTTTACATATGTTTAATATGTTCTTTAAATTCATCTTTGTTCCATAATTTAATATTGCTGATGAATATACTTTTATTGAAATCTTTGCTATAACAAAAATGCTTACAAGTAATACCACTATTGATACTGCTAATTCTCCAATTGATGAACTCCCCATTAAACATCTTAGTGGCATGCAGAAAGGTGATGAAATTGGTAATATTGCTGCAAATTGATTAATATTGCTTGCTGGATTCATCATAGAAAAATATGATAAATAAAATCCTATAATTACTAAAAATGCTACTGGTCCATTTGCTGATTGTATATCTTCTGGTTTGCTTACCATTGAACCTGTTAGAGCATATATTAAAGCATACATAAAGTATCCCAATATAAAATATACTAGTGCAATTATTGCAACTTCTATCGTCATATTTGACATATCAAACATACTTTCTAATATTTCTGCTGGTAAAAATGCTTTTGCTGATAAAACAGCTACTACTACAATTACTACTACTTCAAATAGTCCTACTAAGCCTATTCCAATTGTCTTTCCTATAACTATTGTTCTTGGTGATGTTGATGTTACTAGTGTTTCCATTATTTTTGATGTTTTTTCTGTTGTTATTGATGTTGATACTTGGTATGCACAATAATATATTGCAAAAAATAATACCATACTTAATATCATCATTACAAATATATTTCCTGAACCTGCACTTTCATCTGTTTGAATTGTGTTTACTTCAAATTGTGTGAACATTGATTGTAGCTGTGCTTCAGTTAATCCAGCTTCCATTATTTTTCTTGCTGTATATTGTGTTTGGAATTCTTCTATTAATGATTGTGGCATACTTTCCCCCATCATTAAACTTTCAACAATATAATCTATTGATATTTTGTCATTTTCTTTTCTAAATCTAACACATGAGTCATATTCCTCATTTGCTAATTTTTCTTTTATATCTTCCTCTGTTAAATTTTCTTTTGCTATTTCATATTCAAAATTAGATTCTTCTTGTTCTATTTTAACTAAGGATTTATCAAAAATGTTATCATTATCTATTATTAATACTTTTGTTTTTTCTTCTTCATCTCCAAATACTGAATTTATTATATTTGGAACATTACATCCAATTACTATTATTGCTAATATTATTATAAGTGATATTATAAAAGATTTTCTTTTTATTGCATCTTTTATAGTAAATTCAACAACTGTCATTAAATTTCTCATTTTATTTCACCCACCTTTTCTACAAAAATTTCATGAAGTGTAGGTCTTATCAATTCGTATTTTTCTATTTTCACATTATTTTTGATAAGAGTCTTTAAAATTTCATCTGCTTGCTTTTCTTCATTAAATTCTACTATATATTTTTTTCCTGTATGTTTAGTTATTTTTAAAGATTCACCTTGTATAAAGTTTGTAATATCTTCTTTTGTATCTATTTCTATTTTAGTTACTGGATATGATTCTTTTATTTCAGTTAAATTTCCTTTGACTACTGTTTTTCCTTTGTTTAATATTACTATGTCCTCGCAGAATTCTTCAACAGAATTCATTTGGTGACTAGACATTATAATATATTTTCCTTTTTCAACTAGTTCTGTTATTATATCTCTTATAATGTTGCTATTTACTGGATCTAATCCACTAAATGGTTCATCTAAAACTATTAGTTCTGGATCATGCATTACTGCTGTTATAAATTGTATTTTTTGTTGATTTCCTTTTGATAATTTTTCTGCTAGTACATTTTTATATTCTGTCATTTTTAATTTTTCTAGCCAATAATCAACTGCTTTTTCCGCTTCTTTTTTCCCCATTCCTTTTAATTTTGCAAAATACATTAATTGATCTACTATTTTAGATTTTGGATAAATTCCTCTTTCTTCTGGCAAATATCCAAAGTTTACAGACTTTCTATCCACATTTTTTCCATTCCATGTGATTTTTCCACTGTCTTTTTTAAGAATTCCTAGTATCATTCTTATTGTTGTTGTTTTTCCAGCACCATTTGTTCCTAGAAGAGCAAATACTCCTGGTTTGTTAAATTCAAATGATATGTTGTCTACTGCTTTTTTGTCTACAAATGTTTTAGAAACATTTTCAACTACAATTCCCATTGATTTTTTTCCTCCTATTTATCAATTTTTTCTATGAATTTTGATATAAATTCAATTATTCTATAATATTTATATAGATATTCTTTAGTTTGTTTATCATTTGCTATTGGTTTTGTAAGTATTTCACGGTCAAAAAATCTAAAAAATATTAAATTTTTATGTATCATAAATTCAAATTTTAATCCAGTTTCTTCATAAAAATTTCTAACATCTTCTAATATCTCATCTGTTATTATATTTCTTGCTATTCGCATATTCTCTGAATACATAAATAATTCTTGATTTGGTATTTCATATTTTTCTTTTTTATTGTTTTTGCTATTTACACGCATTACATCTATTTCTTCAAATTCATTTTTTAATGTTCCATATGCAAATATTCCTCTAAAAAGCTCTTTTGATTGACTTCTTACTATTATGTTTGATACAGATATAGTACTTTCTTTTCTTTTTCCTGAAATAACTCCTTTTGAATCTAATTCTTTATATATTTTGTTAAATCCTGATTTTCTATAATAACTTCCTGATATTTCTTCGTCTTTTTCATATGTAAATCCATCTTTAATATGAATAGCTAATTCTGATAAAGCAATTTCACTATATTTATTTTGTCTCTCAATTATTTTTCTTTCACTTCTAAAAGTATATATAGTGCAAAATACAAACATCATTACTGCAACTGTAATAAATATATATTTTGCCATTACTATACTAGTTATATAAGATATAATTAAACATACTAATATAATACCAATAATTAGCCATTCTGACTGTCTTATGTCTTTTTTATGTTCATTTACTTTTTGTTTTTCTAATGTAATCTTTTCATTTGTCAGTTTATAGATTTCCTCAAATTCTTGATTCATATTCTTCCCCTATTCATATGTATTTTAATTTTTTTCTCCTTTGTATTAACATATTTATAATATTATTTTTTAAGCTTTTGGTCAAGTTTTATCACATAAAAAATAATAATTTTATGTAAAAAAGATAAATGCATATTATGCATTTATCTTTTTATTTTTCTATTTACTTTTTGATATTAATGGTCTATTGGAAAATATTATGAATTTTCTATATCATTATCTGTATTATTTTTTGTTCCAATTTCTTGTAACATTCCATTTGAAAAATCTTCTATTAGTGATTTTAAAATTTCATTTTCAGATGCTTTTTCAATTAGCTTGTTTATTTTTTCTTCTGAATCTTTCATATATTCTGACACTTGTTCTTGATTATTTGCATCAATAGAATTTGAAGATGATATACTAGGTATTGAAATATCATTAACTTTCATATTTAGTTTTAAATCTATATTTCCCTTTGCTGTAAATATACTTGGTATATCTATATCAATATCAATTTTAGCATTAGCTTCATATTCTTTTTCTTCATTTTTGTTGTTATTCATATTAAATGTAATATTTCCATCACCATAGTTACCAGCATCAATCGTAATTTTCATTTCATTATTTGCTTTTTCATTTTTATTACTTATTTCGATAAACATTTTTTGTCTTAACACATCTTCTAATCCGCTTGCTGTTTCTATTTTTATGCTACTATTATTATCATTTGCTTTTATTGTTACTTTTGCTATATCTAATGATACTCCTGATGATTTTGCACTGATTTCTATTACAGTTTCTTCATCATTAAATGTTGATTCAACTGTAACAGTAGTTTCTTCTATTTCAATACTAATATCTGTTTTGTATACGTCTGTGTTGCTTGCATATACTGTAATTACTAATTTTCCATTAAATTCTAGTTTTTCAATTTCTTCTTTGGCGTTATCTAATGTAGAGTTTAGCATTTCTAATAAATCTTTTGAATCCATTGTTGTTAATGCTTCTTCAGCTACATTAGCATATGTATTTACTACTTTATCAAGTATATCTTTGAAGTCTTTATCGTTTTTTAATGTCTCAATATATTTGTTTAATAATTCTTTAATATCTTTCTCTTCTAATGTTAATGTAAGTCTTTCACAGCTTTTACTTTTTCCATTTACTGATACTTTGTCTTTTTCAGATTTTATTTCTTTTGATTTTTCATTAACAAAATCTTTTAGAATTTTTTCATATCTCTCCTTAAATTCTTTTTGTGTTTTTTCGTCAACTTCTACTGTTTTTGCTACTTCTGCAAAAGTTTCCATTATTTCAGATACTGATTCTTTGATTTCATCTATATCTAGATCTTGTTCTTCAAGAATTTTTTCTATATCCTCTTTAGAAAGTTTTAACCATTTTGAATTTATTGTTTCAGAACGAATTCCTCCTTGGTCTCCGTCATAAACAACTTCTCCTGATAAATCAATATCATCAATTTTGGCATTTAATGCTGCATATGCTTTTTCATTTCCATCATATCTAACATCAAATCCTATTTTAGAATTATTTATTAACTCTAAAATTGAATTCATTTGTTTTTTCTCTGATGAAGATTGTCCTTTAATTTCTAAATTATCTACATTTGCTGAAATCTCCTCTGAAATTGCAATTCCAGAATCTTTAGATAAATTATTTAATATTTTTACTGCTGAATCTTCACTATTCTTAAAGCTTTCTAATGGCTCTGCAATTGATTCGCTTAGTTTTTCAACACCAGCAACCATCTTGCTTTTCTTTGATACATTAAATTCTATAACCCCAGTTGCTAGCAATATACCTATAACTATTGCAGCTATAAGTATTACAGCTAATACTGCTATGATAATATATTTGGCTTTTACACCTTTTTTATTAGGATTACCATTTACAGTAGTATTTGTTTGATTTTCCTCGTTCATTTCTTCCTCCTATTTTATTTTTTATTTTTCTATAGCAATTATATGCTATAAATATTGAAAACTATTCTAATATTATATTTTTATATAACATTATTATAATATATTATAAATGCAATTTTATCAACAATTTTTCCAAAAAAATAAAAGTGAACATTAAAGTCCACTCTTATTTTTAAATTATTTATTAAATAATTATTGTAATTCAACAACAGCTCCAGCTTCAACAAATTTAGCTTTGATTTCTTCTGCTTCTTCTTTTGCAACAGCTTCTTTAACTGCTTTTGGAGCTCCTTCAACTAAGTCTTTAGCTTCTTTTAATCCTAATCCTGTAACATCTCTAACAACTTTGATTACAGCTATTTTGTTTGATCCTGCATCTTTTAATACAACATCAAATTCTGATTTTTCTTCTGCAGCTGCAGCTCCTGCTGCTCCTGCTGCTGGTGCTGCAACAGCTGCTGCAGATACTCCATATTTTTCTTCAATTCCTTTTACTAATTCTGATAATTCGATAACTGTTAAGCTATCAATTTCTTCTAATAATTTTTCTATTTTTTCCATTATTAAAATCCTCCTAAAAATTTAATTTTTTATTTATTTTTTTGTGATTTTAAAGTTCACAATACTTTTATTTTATTATTCAGCTGATTCTTTTTGTTTTGCAACTTGGTCAAGTGCAACAGCAAGTTTTGAAATGTTTCCAAGTAATGCGCCAGCCAATTGTGCAATAAGTACTTCTCTTGATGGAAGTTGTGCAAGTGTAAGTAATTCTTCTTTAGATACTACTTTTCCTTCTATTACTCCACCTTTAATTTTGTAAAAATCATTTTTCTTTGAGTATTCGTAAATTGCTTTTAATGAATCTAAGTAACTTCCTTCTGTTGTAATAACAGCTGTTGGTCCTACTAAAGCTTCATCTAATCCTTCAATTTTACATTCAGCTAAAGCTCTTCTTGTTATGTTATTTTTTATAACATTATAGCTTCCTTCTACGTTTCTTAAGTTCTTTCTTAATTCTGTTACATCTGCTACGTTTATTCCTCTGTAATCAGTTAAAAGAATTAAAGATGATTTTTGCATTTTTTCAGCTAAGTTTTTTACTTCTTCTGCTTTTTGTTTTAAAATAACTTCGCTAGCCAATTTTACACCTCCTATTATTTTCTAGTTGAAAAATAATTACAATTTTATCTGTGCCAAAGTGTATTTAAAATGCGTCACATATACTTATATGTTCTTTTTCCTTTTAAATATTCTTTTCCTTGCTAAAATTTAATTTCTTCCAACTGTTTATGTTTTATTAATTAAAAAACTTCAATTTACCAAATCTCGAGGCAAATTGAAGTTATATATTTTATACTTCACAAATTCACCTCGGTAGGGCTTACTATTATTGGCCTACTGTCTTTGGCTACGTTTGTTCGAAAAATATTCATCATTTTTCTTCGTTAAAAACTATTTAAAACGCGGTCACATATACACATATGCTCCCTTGCCTTTTAAATAATTTTCGCCTAGCAAAATAATAAATCTTTTTCAAACTATATATTTCTATATTTTAATTTTGGGATTATTTTTGGTTTATATATAATCCAGGTCCCATTGTAGTAGAGATAGATACGCTTTTAACGTATTGTCCTTTTGCAGCAGCTGGTTTAGCTTTTATTATAGCTTCCATTATTGTTGTATAGTTTTCAGCTAGTTTTTCAGCTCCAAAAGAAACTTTTCCAAATCCTAAATGGATTATGTTTGTTTTATCTAATCTGTATTCAACTTTACCAGATTTAATTTCTGATATAGCTTTTTTAACATCCATAGTTACTGTTCCTGATTTAGGGTTTGGCATTAATCCTTTTGGTCCTAATACTTTACCTAATCTTCCTATAACACCCATCATATCTGGTGTAGCTACTATAACATCATAGTCAAACCAGTTTTCTTTTTCTATTTTTGGTACTAATTCTTCTGCTCCTACAAAGTCAGCTCCAGCTTCTTCAGCTTCTTTAGCTTTATCACCTTTAGCGAAAACTAAAACTT
>CANCZH010000042.1 GCA_947382445.1 uncultured Clostridium sp.
TGTTATAAATATTTATTTTTAAATAAAGTGTGTCATATGTTTGACTAACCTACAAGAATAGATGGAATAAGAAATATAGTACAAATAGCATCAGGTGATGGACATTATGCAGCACTAGATACAAAAGGAAATGTTCATGTATGGGGTTATAATGGATATGGACAATTATCACAAGGAAATACAAGCAATATAGATGTAAAAGATATTAAGAAAGTTCAAGTAAATACAAGTGGAGAGAAGACAGAAGATTTAGAGAATATTGTTGAAATAGTAAGTGGCAATAATTCTATGTTAATGTTAGATAAAAATGGACATTTGTATGTAGCTGGACATAGTGGAAATGGACAGTTAGGAACTGAAAAAGTAGAAAATGCAATTTTATTAGCAACTAGAGCATCAAATGCTGATAATGTTAAACATATAAGCACAAATGCATATCATACAGTAGTTTCTGATAAAGAAGGATTTGTATATACAACAGGATATAATGGTTATGGACAATTAGGAGATAGAAAACTTGATGATAGAAATATACTAAATGCAATAGGAGATACATATGTAAAAGCAGAACCAAAAGTAGTTACAGTAGAGGTAGGAAAAAATGAAGCAGTATCAGCATCATTAGATAATAAATTTAATTTGATTAATGATGTTGTAGATACTCAAAATATGGAATTTGAAATATTAAATCCAGATGTAGCAACAATTGGTGAGACTAGAGAAGTAACAGGAAAAGAAATAGGAAAAACAGAAATAATTGTAAGACATACAATAACAAATAAAAAAGCAGCAATATTTGTAAATGTAGTACCTGAGAATAAAATAGCAGTACCAGAAGTAGAAACAGCCAATACTCATGCAGTAGCATTAAAAGCAGATGGAACAGTTTGGACATGGGGTGATAATACAAATGGACAATTAGGAACAGGAGATAATATTTCAAAAGCTAGTCCAATAAAAGTAACAGCATTAGAAGAAATAATAGATATATCAGCTGGAAATGGCAATACTGTGTGTGTAAAGAAAGACGGAACTGTTTGGAGCTTTGGAAATAACGCATATGGACAACTAGGGGATGGAACAAGTTCAGATAGAAACGAACCTGTACAAGTAAGAAAACAAGACGGTTCAGAACTTAGAAACATTATAAAAGTAGTAGCAGGAGTAAATAAAACAGTTCTATTAGATACAGATGGATATGTATGGATTTTGGGTAATGGATATGGAAGATTGGCAACAAGATTAGATAAAATAGAAAATATAATAGACATTTCACCAAACTATGTAGTAAATCAATCTGGAAAAGTTATTAGAATAAATGATTTAAAAGAACTAGAAATAGAAAATATAGTAAGAGTATCTGAAAATACAGATCATGCATTATTCCTAAGCAAGGATGGAAGAGGATATAGTATAGGAAATAATTCAAAAGGACAATTAGGAATAGGAACAACTGTAGATCAAGATAGACCAATAGCTATTAGAAATACAGCAGGAAATACAGAATTAACCAATATTAAACAATTAACAGCAGGAAATGAATTTTCTATGGCATTGTGCAAAGATGGTAAAGTATATGTATGGGGCTCAAACAATAATTACAAATTAGCAAGTATGCAAACAACAAATAATGTATTACCACAATTAAATAATAAAATAGAAAATGCAATGTTTATAGATGCAGGAGTAGAAAATGGAACATTTATAAATAATGATGGATTTGTATATTCATGGGGTCTTGGAACATATGGAGTAATAGGAAATAAATTATATAATTCAACATCATCACCAGTGCTAGTAGGAAGAGAAGATGTAGGATTAAATAGTTACAATATAACAATACAAGAAGGAGAAGACTTTAAATTAACTGTAACAAATAAAACATTTAATGTATTAAAAGATGTAGAAGATGATAGTGAGAAATCATTTACATCAGGAAATACAGAAATAGCAACTGTTTCAGATGACGGATTAGTAACAGGTATAAAACCTGGATATACAAGTATATTAGTAAATAAAGTAGGAACAAATTATTCAAGTATTGCACAAGTAACAGTATTACCAAAAGATGTAGAAATTGCACCTATGGCTTTAACATGTTCTTCACATACAGTAGTTTTAAAAGCGAATGGAACAGTATGGAGTTATGGAGTAAATTCAAGTTATGAATTAGGAAATGGCTCAAATAAATCAACAGATATACCAGTTAAAGTACAGTTCCCAGATGGAATAAAGATAAAACAAATTGCAATAGGAAATACACATAATTTAGCAATAGATACTAATGGTAATTTGTGGGGATGGGGGTCAAACTCAAATTATGCATTAGGAACAACGTCATCAGTGCCAGTAAAACTAGGATTAAAAAATATTAAGAAAATAGCAGCAAATAGTGATCAAAGTATGGCATTAACAGAAGATGGTTATGTATATGTATGGGGATTAAATGTTGATGGACAATTAGGAACTAGAAACTATGAAACAATTAAAACACCTACAATGTTACCATATGTAAATGATATTATAGATATATCACTAGGTAAAAATCATTCTATGCTATTAAAATCAGATGGTACAGTATTATCATCAGGATTGAATACATATGGACAAACAGGAAAGACAGAAGGAAAATCAAATGTATTTGAAGATATAATTTTAAATGATAAAATATCATATATATCAGCAGGAGACAATCATAGTGTATTATTAACAACAGATGGAGAAATATATACATTTGGATATAATATAAATGGACAATTAGGAAATGGAAAAACAGAAGATAGAGCAATACCTACAAAAGTAGATGGAATAACTAATATAATGCAGATTTCAGCAGGAAAAGGACAAACAATTATATTAGGAGCAGACAGAAAATTATATTCAACAGGAAATAACTCAAATGGACAATTAGGAATAGGAAATAATGTAAATAAACTATTATTTACAGAAATATTAGAAGTAGATGATATGATGACAATTTCTACTGGTAATACATATTCAGTAGCAATAAGATATGATGGAGATGTCTATGGCTGGGGAGATTATTACCATGGATTACAATCAATCAAAACAAAAACAAATAGTAGAATACCAGTAAAAATAGGAAATGACTCATCATATGCAAATGAAACTGAAATAACATTAAATATAAATGGAACAAAACAAATTGAAATAACACCAAGATATACTTTCAATGTATTTAAAGAACAAGATGAAATGGCAAACAGTTTTGAATTTGAGGCAATAAATAATGATATTGCAACAGTAAATACTCAAGGACTAGTAACAGGTAAAAATGTAGGTGTTACATGGGTAAAAGCAAGAGAAACATCTACTGGAAAAGAAAATGTAGTAATAGTAAGAGTAATAGGTGAAGGACAAAAATATGCACCACAAGTAGCAGGAGGAGATTTATATGCAGCAGTATTAAAATCAGATGGAAGTATATGGAGTTTTGGTTATAATTCAGACGGACAATTAGGAAATGACAAATTAGTACCAATAAATATACCAAGTCAAGCTAATATATTATCAACTTATAAAAAGGTAGTAGCAGGAAAGAGCTATACAATGGCAATAAGAGAAGATGGAACAGTATGGGCTTGGGGTGATAATGCATATGGAGTATTAGGACAAGGAAATAGAACATCAGCTAAGAAACCAATTGAAGTACAAACTTTAAAAGACATAGTAGATATAGCAGCAGGTGAAAACCATGTAATAGCAATTGATAAATTAGGAAATATGTATACTTGGGGATTAAATTCAGTAGGACAATTAGGAAATGGGGATACTAAGACATTAACAACACCAGAGAAAATAAATGGTGTAGGAAACCAAGTAATATCAGTTGCAGCAGGAAAAGGAATTACATCAATAGTAGATGCAAATGGAGATGTTTATGTATTTGGTGATAATAGTAATGAGCAGATAGCTAAATTTGAATATGATAATATTACATCATTAATTACAAAACAAATGTATACAAAGCCACAAAAAGTTCAAGGAATAACAGATGCTGTAAAAGTACAAATTATAGATGAAACTTTAGTTGTATTAAAAACAGATGGAAGTATTGTAAGAATTTCTAAATATATGTTAAACTCAGATGTTCAAATGGAAACAATTGCAAATGGAAACATGGTAGATATAACATCTAAAGATGGAAATTTAATGGCAATAGATAGAGATGGAAACTTATATACTTATGGAAATAATAATGAAGGTCAAGCAGGAGTAGGAATTACTGGGGGAACTATAACATTAGAGAAAATAACTAAACCTGAAAATAAAAAATATTTAGCAATTGGTTCAGGATATAAAAACAACTATGTAATAGATGTAGAAGGTTTTGTATATGCATCAGGTGATAATACATATGGACAACTAGGAAATAGTACATATGACAATAGTGAAGTATTTACATTAGTAGGAGACAGAAACTTTGCTATTATTCCAGAAACTAGAACAATGAAACAACCAGAAGAAGAGACTGTAAAAATAGAAGCTAGTGTATTTAATGTATTTAATGATAGTAAAAGGAAATTAACAGATTATGATTGGGAATCATCAAATACAGATGTAGCAACAGTCGATAAAGGTGTAATAACTGCTCAAGATATGGGAGCTACAACAATAACAGCAATAGACAAAGCAACAGGAGCAAAAGCAACAGCACTTAGAGTTGTACAACCATTAGATGAACAAAGATTAGATACAATAAAAGTAAATAATAAACTAGCAAAAATGTCTGGTGAAAATAAATATGAAGTTTCAGTTGTACCAAATAGAGATGGTACAGGAACACTAGTAATACAAACTAAAGATAGCACAGACAAAATTAGTATAGACGCAGGAGCAACATATCAAACAGGAATATTTACACAAGATATTATGCTAGATACAAATCCTAAAATAGTAAAAATTAAAGTTTTAACTACAAATAATAAGACAGTAGATTATATATTAACAATAAACTTAGTTTCAGAAGAAACAGGATTAAAGAGTTTAACTGTAAATGGAATAGATGCAACACCAATAGGAACTAAAGAATATGAAGTAATATTAGATAATAGTGTAGTAAAGCCAGAAGTAACAGCTATTGCAATAAATGCAAATGCAAAAGTAAGCATAAATAATGCAAGGGCAGAAAAGAAACAAACTACTCAAACAGTAGATATGATAAACAAAAATAAAAAAGTAGTACCAGTAATAGTAACATCAGAAAGTGGAACAGCAGTTGAATATACATTAACTATTTACAAAGAAGATGCTTTAACAGAATTAGAAAATGTAACAGTAAATGGAGTTGAAGCAACGAAAGTTTCTAGAAACACATATAAAGCATTAATAAAACCAGAGGTTAATGCATCTGAAATTATTGCAACAGCATTATATAATGATGCAGAAGTTCAAATAAATAAACTTGGAGCAGATTTAAAAGTAACAACAAGAACAGTGGCAACATTAGGTTCACAAACAATAGTTAAAATATATGTAACAGCAAAAGAAAGAGAAAGAGAATATACTTTAATAATAGATAAAGAAGGAACAGAAAATGAATTAGCATTATTCTCTGTAACTGTTGGTGGAAAAGAAATTCAGCCAAAAGGAAATATCTATGATGCATATGTAGCAGAAGGAGCTAATTTAGTAAATGTTACAGCAATAACAATAGATGATGAAGATATAGTTGAAATCGTTGGTAAAGATCCAAAAGTTCATAAAATTGAAACATCATTAGTTGTAACAGGAGATATAACTACATATACAATTTATGTAATAGATCCACAAGATGATACAAATAGAAAAGAATATACATTAAATATTAAAAAACCATCATCAGATGATACATTAAAATCAGTTACAGTAGGAAATAAGGAATTCTCAAGAGATGCTGTACGTAAACAAGGAACAGATACTTATGAAGTAAGTATTCCAGAAGAATATGATGTAATTGATGTAATTGCAGTTACAAATTATGAATTATCAAAAGTAAGTGTAGATGGTAATGACTATGAGGTAAATATAACAACAAGACAAGTATCAATTACAGAAGATCCAACAGAAATACTAATTTCAGTAAAAACACAAAATGAAACAGAAAGAACATATAAATTAATAATTAATCGTCAAAGTAGTAGTAAAGATTTACTAGAAGTAACAGTTGATGGAAATAAAGCTACTTTAAGTAAAACAGCACAAGACACATATGAATATACATTAGACAGATACCTAGAAGAATTAACAATAGGTGCAGTTACAGAAAATGTAAAATCAAGTGTTGCAATAAATACATTTGATAAAGAAATACATGCAACATATCGAAAAGTTAAAATGCAAGGAAAATCAATAACAGTATATATTACAGTAACAGCAGAAGATGGAACATCAAAAGAATATAGATTAATAGTACATGCATTACCAGATAATATTAGACTAGAAACTGTAAAAGTAAATGGAATAGTAGCAGAAGTAACAGAAAATAACACATATATAGCAAGAGTAGACAAAGACGATAAACAATTTGAACTATATGCTCAACCAGAGGATCCAAATGCTAAGATTCAAATAGAAAAGAATACTCCAACAGTTGGTTCAGTAAGTGCTACAATGCCAAAAAATGCAGAAGAAGTAAAAGTTAAAATTACAGTAATAGCACAAGATGGAACAAAGGGTGAATACACGTTAATAGTACAGAATAAATCAGATGATGCTGAACTTGCAATACTAAAAGTAGATGGAAATATAATTGAGAAAAATGAAAAGGATGGAAAATACTATGTAAATAAAAAATATCTAACAAATTTAGTTGGAGTTGAAGCAATAGCAAATAATAAACGTGCAACAGTAAGTATAAATAGTACAACTCCAGAGTTAGAAAAACAAACATCAACAGTAACAGTACCAGCAGTTATAAATTATATTAACATAGTTGTAACAGCAGAAGATGGAACAACAAAATCATATACATTAGTAGTTACAAAATTATCAAATAATACAGAAGTTGAAATATCAAGAATTATTCCAATATTAGGAGTAGATGAAAAACAAAAAATAGAATTTAATGGTACAAAAATAGCAACTATAAAAATTGGTAATGACACATCTGTAAAATTAAATGCGAAAGCAAAAGATGATAAAGCCGAAATTTCAATAAATGGAAGCATTGCTGAAAAAGGTGAAACTACACAAACAATAACAACAACAGAAGAAAGAACTACTGTATTAGTTGAAGTTGTTGCACAAGACGGAACAAAAGATAGTTACACAGTAATTTTAGTAAGAAGTTCAACAGATAACATTCTAGAAAAATTAGAGGCAGATAAAATAAATAACGATAATATAATAAAAACATCAGATAATAGTTACAAAATAGAAATTCCAGATACAATGACAGACCTAGATTTAATAGCAACAGCAAGAAATGAATTTGCAACTGTAAAAATTAGTGATGGTGCATATTCTACAACAAATGTGGGAAAAGGAAGCATAAAAGTAGAAGAACCTATAAAGAAATTTGAAATAGTTGTAAAGGCAGAAAGCGGAGATGAAAGAACATACGAAATAACTGTTGTAAAAGTAGTAGACTTAGACTTAAAAGAAGTAAAAGCAAATGGAATAGATTGTGTATTAGATGAAGGCGTTTATAGAGCATTTATTGATGCAGATACAAACAATGTAGGATTAAGCATAATTCCAAAAAATGTAGTAACAGAATTAAGTACAAAAGTAGGAAATAATGATTGGTCAAATTCAGAAGTAAATAATGTTCATATGTTAAACATCGATACAACAAGTACAAAAGAGGTTACAATATTAGTAAAAGTTCAAGATCCAACAGATCCAAGTAGAAGCAAAACACATACAATAGTAATTTCAGAAAAATCAAATGATGCAAGTTTAGAGCTATTAAAAGTAGATGGAAAAAATGCAATAAAACTAGAAGAAGGAAAATACTATGCAATAACAACAATGGATGCAGAAAAGGCATTAACATATGTAAAAGCAACAAATAAATACGCAAATATTACTATTGAAGGAATAGACAGTAAAACAGGTGAAATAACAAAAGATATAACATTAAGTAGTGAAAAGAAAACAACATTAATAATTACAATAACAGCACAAGACGGAAAGACAAAAAAAGTGTATACATTAGAAATTGAAAGAAAATCTGATGATACAAGTTGTGATGTATTAGTTAATGATTTACAAGTAGATGAATATGATGAAGATACAAATACATTTACAAAATATATAGAAAGAACAGATGAAAAAGCAAAAGTAACTGTAAAAGCACATAGTAATACATCAATTATAGAAATGTTAGGAGAAACTGCAGTAGAAATAATATCTACTGAAATAAATACAGCATCAGAAACAACAACAGTAGATTTTAGAGTACAAGCAGAAAATGGGGAGATCCAAACATATCATGTAAATATAGTTAAAAAATCTATTGATAATACAATAGCAACAGTAAAAGTAAATGATGTAATTATAGAAGAAGTAGATGGTAAGTATACAGCAATAGTTATAGATAATGGACAAGAAGTACAGACAGCAGTTGCAGAAGTAGTTACAAACAATAAAAAAGCAAATGTACAAATTGGTGATGGAAACGAATGGCAAGAACAAAAGGCAACTCAAACAATAACATTTAAAGATGGTGTACGTAAAGTAAACTTAAATATAAATGTACGTTCACAAGACCAGAATACAGAAATGCTTACAAAACCATTAGAAGTAATTTTAATGTCAGATGACAACAGTATATTATCTGTAAAAAACGGTGATAAATTGATAACAATATATGATGAACCATCACATACATATACAGAATATGTTGATAAAAGTGTTGAAGAAGTGACACTTGCTATACAAGCAACAAGTCAATACACAACCTTAAAGGTAGGAGACAGAGAGTCAAAAGGAAGTTTAGCAATAGGAAATATAGATGTAAAAGATAAAGAAGAAGTAATAGTTACATTTACAGCAATATCTGAAACAGGAAAAGAACAAGAATACACAGTAAAAATATACAAAATGTCAGATAATGCAAATGCTGAACACATTTATGTTGACGGAGAAGATGTAATTGATAGATTTGAAAATGCAGATGATGTACCAACATATGTATGTTCAATACCAAGAGAGAAATCTTCAGTACAAATAAAAGTTGAAGCAGAAAATGCATTTGCAAACATAAAAATTGGAGATAACTTAGGAGAGATTGGGGTATCAACTAAGGATATACAATTAAATCTATCAGAGAATTCTATAACAGTACCAATTGTTATAACATCACAAGATGGAACAGTAAGTAAAACATACAATATTATGTTTATACGTATATCTAATAATACAAAAATAACATGGGTTGAAGTAAATGAAAAACATATTATAGAAAACAATGATGGAGACTATGAAACAACAGTAAAAGCAAGTGAAACAGAAGCAAAAGTTAAAATTACATTAGATGATATTTTAGCTGAAGTAACATTAGGCGGTAAAGTAGAAGTTGGTGAATTAGAAGAAACAATTATATTACCAGAGACAGGAGATACAATAAGAACAATTACAGTAACAGCACAAGATGGAACTGTATCAACACATAAACTAATTATTCATAAACAAGTAAATGATTTAGGATTAGATAAAGTATATTTAAATGGCAGAGTTGCTACTAGAGTAGATGATGAGACATTTGAAATTGATGTAGTAAAAGGAACTATTACTGCAGACATTAAAGCTATTGCTAAAAATGTATCAGAATATGTATCAATAAGTGAGAATGAAAAGACAATAAAAGAAAATACATATGTTCAATGTTCAATAGAAGATGGAAAAGTTAAGATAAAAGTAATAGCAATGTTTGATGAAAATGGGGAACTTGTAGTAGATCAAGAAAAAGAATATACATTAATAATAAATGAAAAAGAAGAACCAGAAATTTTAGATGATTTAAAAGTTACAATAAAAGTTGATGATGAAATAATAACTCCAGATGTAGATGGTAAATATGTAAAAATATTACCAGAAGAACAAGATAACAGTATAATATGGGCTGGAATAAATAAAGAAACATCTAAGGTAAAAATTAAAGATGCAAATGGAGAAACAGAATATGATTATCCAGAAAACTTTAAAAATGTAAGTATTCAATCAGATGTAACAGAAGTTATTATTACAGTAAAAAATGGTGAAGGAACTATAAAAGAATATACAGTATATCTAATGAGAAATAATGAAGCACTAGATGAAGCAGAATTAAAACAATTATTTGCAGATGATATAGAAGTAAACAAAGAATCAGATGGAACATATACTGTAAGAATTGACGAAAGTGCAGAAAAAACAAAATTAAAAGCTATTGCTAATAACCCATATGCTAGAGTAAGTATAGCTGGAAATGCTAGTACAAGGGGAGAAAGCACAGAAACAATCTATATGGGAACTGAAAATAAAAAGACAGTAAAAGTAGCAGTAACATCAATTTCTGGAATAACAAAACAATACATTGTAAATATCGAAAAAGAGCAAGATGAACTATCACTTGATTCAGTATATTTAGATGGTAGAATAGCAAAACGTATAGATAAAACAACATTCGAAATAGATGTAGAAAAAGGAA
This sequence comes from uncultured Clostridium sp., assembly GCA_947382445.1. Next base: position 10,637 of record CANCZH010000042.1, read on the forward strand.
CAAAAAATGTAGACTTAAAAGCAATAACAGCACATAATACAGCCAATGTACAAATATTAGATGGTAATATAGAAGTTCATGAAACAACATATGGAAGCTACAATTTAGTAAATGGAACTAGTATACCAATTACAGTATATAATGCTGATAAATCAGAAAATAGAAAACATACATTAATAATAAAAGAAAAAACAACAACATTAGAAGATTTACAAGTAACAATAAAAGTTGATGGAAATAAAGTATTACCAAAAACAGATGGAAGTTATGTAGTAATTGTTGATAAAGATAAAACAAAAGCCAATGTATGGGCAGGAACAAATTCATCAACATCAAAAGTAAACATTATAGATAATAGAACATCTGAAGAAACAGGATATGAAATTTTATCATCAACAAAAGATGTACAATTAGTAGAAAATACAACAACAATAACAGTAAAAGTTAAAAATGGTGCAGATAAAGAAAAAGTATATACAATATATATAATTAAAGATAATGAAGAATTAGATGATGTAAGTCTAGAATCATTATTTGCAAATGATATACAAGTATTAGAACAAGATGAAAAATATATAGTAGAAATTAAGAAAAATATTAATACAGTAAAATTAGTAGCAACAGCTAAAAATGAAAATGCATCAGTATCAATACAAGGAAATATACCTACAAAACATATAAACACAGAAAGCATTGACATGACTGGAACAAATAAGAAATTCTTAATTATACAAGTAGTATCTGTAACTGGAAAAACAAAAGATTATTTAGTAGAAATTCATAAAGAATATGAAGAACTTGACTTAGAAGCAATTTATGTAGATGGAAGAACAGCTAAAAAGGTTGGAGAAAATAAATATACAATAGATGTTAAACAGGAAGTAACAGATGTTGACATTAAAGCAGTTACACATATAGGAACAGATTATGTGCAAATAGATGGAAACTTACGTGCTCAAGGAACCAATATATATAAAGATTATCCAGTAAATAATGAGACAACAGTTCCAATAAAAGTAACAAAACCAGATATGAGTGCTTCAAAAGATTACACATTGGTAATAACAAAAGTTTCAGACGTATTAGAAGATTTAGTACCTGAAATTAAAGTAGATGGAAATACAATTTTACCAGATAAAGATGGAGCATATATAGCAATAGTAGACGTAGACAAGGAGAATGCAATATTATGGGCTGGTGTAAATAGTGAAACATCAAGTGTAAAAATTGAAAACTCAGAATATAAAACACCATCAATTACTGAAACAGTTAAACTAGAAAATAATGAAACATTAAGAACTGTTACAGTAAAGAATGGAAGCGGAGAAGAAAAAGAACATAAAGTAATAATCATAAAAGAAAATAAAAATATTTATGATGCAGAATTACTAAAACTAATAGCTGGAAGCCAAGCAACAACTCCAGGAGAAGTTACGAAAGAAGCTGATGGAACATATGGAGTAGAAATTAAGAAGACAGAAAACAGTATAGACTTAACAGCAATAGCAAGCTATGAATATGCATTATTAAATATAGACGGAGGAAATTGGACAAGAGGAACAAATAACAATACAATAGATATGACAGGAATTGAAGAAAAGACAATAATTATTAAAGTAGAATCAGTATCTGGAATAATTAAAAACTATATTGTAAATATCTACAAAGAGCAAGAAGAATTAACATTAAAAGAAGTATATGTAGATAACAGATTAGCTAAAAAAGTTAGTGACACAGAATATACATTAGATGTAATAAAAGGAACAACAGATATAGACATAAAAGCAGTATTATATAACTTAAAAGATGAATATGTATCAATCTTTGGAAGTACTCCAGAAAAAGGAATGACAACATACATAGATTATCAATTAATAAATGGAGAGACAATTAATATTAAAGCATCAAACAGATTAGATATAACAGATCCAAACTATAAAGAAAAAGACTATACTTTAAAAATAACATATGTAGAAGAATTGTCAGACTTAGAATTAGAAATAAGCGTAAATAATAATATAATACAGAAATCTACTGAAGGATTATATATAGCAGAAGTTGAAGCGGACGCTGAGAAAGCCTTAGTTGGGGTAAAGGCAAACTCAAAAACAACAAAAGTAAAAATCAACAATTCAAACTATGAGATTCTTGCAATAGAAGAAACAGTATTATTACAAGATAGAATTACAAAAGTAAAAGTATATGCTATGAATGGGGCAGGCAATACAATTCAAGAGGAAATCTTAATAGTAAAACATATGCCAAGTATAAAAGGTAAAGTTATAACACAAGCTTTAGATCAAGCAAATCAAAGTGCTACAATAACAGTATATTTAGCTGGCGATAGAACAAAAGTAATAGAACAAATACAAATAAATCCAGATGGAACATATGAAATGAAATTATTACCAGAAAGAACATATGATTTAGTTGTTACAAAAGTATCATATCTAGAATACACAATAACAGACATTAAATTAGATACAAAAGATGTAGTATTAGAAGATATTAGTATTTTAGCTGGTGATACTGCAAAAACAGGATATATAGAAATTGATGACTTAGTTAGATTAAATGATAATTTTGGGGTAACTATCACTGATGCTAACAAAGAAAAAGCAATTTATGACTTAAATGAAGATGGAATTGTAAATAAACTAGATAGAAACATATTAAAGAAAAACTATGGTAAAAAATCAACTACAATAAAATGGATTAATCCAGCAAATGAAAAACTACAAGTAAAAGTAGCAAAAAATGTTCAAGATAATAAAGATAATGATTTTATCCTACCAATAGCATGTGAATACAGAATAACATCACCATATGGAGAAAGAATTCACCCAGTAACAGAAAAACAAAGTAAACACACAGGTATAGATTTAGGTGGAGAACATCATACAGATATATTAGCAGTAGCAGATGGTGAAGTAGTATTCAGTGGAGTACAACAAGCATTTGGTAACTGTATAGAAATTAAACATGTAGTTAATGGGGAAACTATATACACATTCTATGCACATATGTCAAGGTTAGATGTAAAAGTGGGAGATAAAGTAACTCAAGGACAAACAATAGGAGTGGAAGGTGGAGATCCACAAACTGATCCTAATCCAGGATATTCAACAGGACATCATTTACATTTCGAAATTAGAAAAGCAAGTGGATATGGAAATGATGTTGATCCAAACACATATATTAAATTTTAAAAAATAGAAATTTCTATAAAATAAAAGGAAAAGTGGACGCACTTTTCCTTTTATTGCTACTATTTACAATTTAATATTCAAATGGTATACTAAGAACATAGAAAACAAAAGAGGAGAAAAATAATGAGTGAAAAGAAAAAAAGAAAAATAAAATTAAGAAGAATTCTAAATATGTATAATATAGCAATAGTAGTAATTATAGTATTAGTTTGCTTTTGTATATATATTGGAATAAAAAATGATGAAGTTGTAACACCAAGTGGAATAAAGGTTGTTTCAACAAATATAAAAGAAGATGAAGAAATAAGTGAAGAAAAAGCTAAAAAAGCAGCAGAAAAACAATTTAAGAGAATTGGCGAAAATGTAAAATCAGAAGATTTGAAGATAATGAAAATTCAAAGAGATGGAGAAGAGTATTATTATATAACTTCATCACAAAACTCATTAGAAATAAAAATAAAAGGTGGAAAAATAGAAAGAATAAATACGGCGCCAGTAGAAGAATAAATAATCAATGTAGAAAATTATATAAAAATAATTTACAAATTTTGTATATTATATATGACAAAATTCGTAAAAGTTTAAAAAATATTTTGTTATAAAATTATAATGTTTTAATTTCAGAATTCCCAGAGTTTCTCTGGGAATTTTGAATACAACTTTTTAACTTCAAGACATAATAAAAAGCCATTATACTAGACATCTTTCTAATACAATGACTTTTCTAATGGAGC
>CANCZH010000043.1 GCA_947382445.1 uncultured Clostridium sp.
TACACAAGGATGAACACTCTTTCCCTACACGACGCTCTTCCGATCTACTTCTTATTCTCCTTGTTTTAGAAAAGAAAAAGGTGCTCATGGTATTGAAGAACGTGGTGTTTATAGAATCCATCAATTTGAAAAACAAGAAATGATTGTTGTTTGTGAACCTGAAGAAAGTTATGACTGGTATGAAAAAATGTGGAACTATACTGTTGAATTATTTAGAAGTATGGAAATTCCTGTTAGAACTTTAGAATGTTGCAGTGGTGATTTGGCTGATTTAAAAGCTAAGAGTGTTGATGTTGAAGCATGGAGTCCAAGACAACAAAAATATTTTGAAGTTGGTAGTTGTTCTAATTTAACTGATGCTCAAGCTAGACGTCTTGGTATTAGAATTAAAGGCGAAAAAGGAAATTATTATGCTCATACTTTAAATAATACTGTTGTTGCTCCTCCTCGTATGTTAATTGCATTTTTAGAAAATCATTATCAAGAGGATGGAAGTATTACTATTCCAGAAGTTTTACGTCCTTATATGGGTGGGCTTTCTAAATTAGAACCTAATAAATAATTAATTGTCCCCCAGTATAATAGCATTGCATCATAGCTGGGGGTTTTACGATTAAATTAATCAAAAAATGGAATGATTCTTATCATTCCATTTTTTTCATTTCTCCATATTTATTTTTTATATATCCATATATCTCATCAATCTTACATAATAAATACTCTATATCTTCTTTTGTTATCCCCCTTTCATCTGCAATTTCATATATTGTATTTATTGCTGTCATTTGCTCAAATAGTTTTTCATCTATTTTTGCATATTCATTCATTATTCTTAGTATATTATAATCTTCCATTTCTACTTCAAAAGTTCCAATTAAGTATATAGCATTTATATATTCTAGCATTACTTGGCACATTTTGTATTTTGTTTGTATGTCATTTGTTTTTAAAATATTTTCTAATTTCTCTTTTAGCTTAGAATTTTGTATTATATTTTCAAAATCTTTAATTTCCATTTATTCTCTCCTCTTTTGTTCAAATTTTACCTTTCTATGTCTTCTTTTTTTCTTATAGTACTTTGAATTTGAGTATTATTGAGTTTTGTTTTGTTTCTTTGTTGATTATTACTTTTTCTTTTCCTTCTCTTATTTTGTGTTGATGGTTTATTTTTTATTGTATGTGACTTTGATTCATCTTTATATAATTCATCTAGTTCTTGTTTAGTCGCTCCCATTTTTACTGCTACATAATGTGCAAATCTTGGTCTGTCTTTTTTTATTTTTCTTAATTCTGGTATTAAATCTTTTAAATCTAATTTTCCATTTTCTCTCCTGCTATTTATAAAACGTTGTGCTTTTTCTGAAATTTCATCTGTTAACATTACACTTTCTTTTTCATAAAAGTGTAATGAGTCATATGGTGTATTGCTCAATGCACTTACACTTTCTTTTGATTTTAAATGTACTGCAAATTGACCATAATATGGTAAGTCTATTACTAATGCGTCTCCTGTTTCATTTGTAACTTTTCCATATGAAATGTCATCTCTCTTTTTTAAAAGTTTAATTGTGTTCTCTGTTTCATATGTTTTAATATAAAATGCACTTCTTTCTAATTGACTTAATTCTTTTAATCCTTTACCTTGTAGTTCTCGTAACATTTCTTCTGTTATTCCAAAAGATTTTAATTCTGCTTTTGATATTTTAGTAATCATAGATTCTTCTGTGTTTATAGGATCAGAAATTATATCAATTCTTTTTAAAGCTTTATCTAAATCTATTTTTTCTTCTAATTGACCATTTTCTATCTTGTCTAAAATAAATTTTTTTATTATATATTCTTTGGCAAATATGCATGTGTGAGCTATTCTATTTGAAACATGCATTGATAATGTTACTTCTATCATTTCATCATATAATGCTGAATCTATTAATTCTTCTATCCTTTCTGCTGTTAGTGGTGTTCTAATATCTTCTGGCTTGTGCTTCTCTACTTTTTTGTATTCTTTTTTCCACCTTTCCATTTCATCATATAAGTGCATTAATTTACTAAATCTTTCTTCAATTGGTAATAACATATATGAATTCACTTTTAGTAAATCACTATTCTTAGCAGCTTCTGCTATCTCTAATGCTCTATTATATTCACTATTTTTTCTTTTATTTGCCATTTTGTCCACCTCTTTTGTTTTTATTTTTTTTTTAGTATAGCATTAACAAATAAAATGTGCAACTATGTTTACATAACTTTAAAATTATGGTATAATAATATATGATTTAATGCAATGTTGGCTTTTAGAAAGGAGATGGAAGCTTATGACACAAATAGAAAAAATTAGGAATATAATTAAAAGGTTTTCAGAAAATCCTAAAAATGCTAAGGAAAATTATCGGCTGTTCTTAGCCAAATGTACCCAACTCTTCGAATATGATACTAAACTGATTGAGTTGGAACAACTTGAGCAGCCTGGGGATGCTGAAAGTTCCGAAATTTTCAAACAACAGCTAAAATCAATTTCTGATGAAGTCCGAAAAATTATATGGAGCTAAAACTACTTTCTTCCCCAGGTAAAAGAAGACGAGTGTTATACCAATCTGTTGGAATTACACTCGTCTTTATTTTTATTATATAAAATATATTTGTAAAACTATATCTTATATGGTAGTATAATATTGATTTATTTTTGAAAGGAATATTTAATATGATAATAAAAAATCCTAAATTTGAAATATCAGCAGTAAAACCTGCTCAATATCCTAAAAATGTTTTACCTCAAATTGTTTTAGTTGGTAAATCCAATGTTGGAAAATCTTCTTTTATTAATACTATGCTTAATAGAAAAGCTTTAGCTCGAACTAGTAATACTCCTGGTAAAACCAGACAAATTAATTTTTATAATATTGATGAAAATTTCTATTTTGTTGATTTGCCTGGTTATGGTTATAGTAAATTAAGTAAACAAGAACAAGTTAGTATGGGAAAATTTATTGAAGATTATTTGGAAAAGTGCCAAAATATTTCTCTAATAGTTCTTATTTTAGATATTCGCCATGATCCAACACAGGATGATGTTATGATGCTTGATTATATTAAAAAGACTAATCTTCCTTTTATGCTTGTTGCTAATAAGGCTGATAAAATAGCTATTACTAAAGTTGATAACGAAATAAGTAAAATAAAAGATTTTTTAGGATTGTCTTTTACTACTCTTATTCCATTTTCTGCTGAAAGAAAAATTTATACAGATAATGCTTGGAACGAAATTGAGAAATTTATTTAAGCTCGCATAAATATTATGCGAGCTTTCTTATACTATAAAGCTTTTTGCAATAATGTACACAAATTTAGAAAATAAATTTGGCACATCGAACAACCTTTGTTCTCTATAATATTAACATAGTAATCAAAATTGCTAAACTGCTGTATTTTGTTATTATCTTTTTTATCATTTTTAATGCTTTTTGTCTTTCTAGCATTATTTCATGTCCACATCCCATGCATTCTAGTTTGAAATCTACTCCAATTCTTTTAATTTTCCATTCTTTACTTCCACATGGATGTTGTTTTTTGGTTTCTACAATATCACCTATATTATAATTTTCCATATTATTTTATTTTTCTTTCTATTCTTGATTTGATTTCTTTTTCTCCAAGTACTTGCATTATCTCGTAAAGGTCTGGTGTATTTGCTCTTCCTGTTAATGTTACTCTGATTACAGTGCTAATATCTCCAACATGACCTTTATAGTTTTCAGAATGTTCTTTGTATTCTTTAACTTCTCTTGCATATCCCATTTTTTCTGCTAAGTCTTTCATTTTTTCAAACCATGTTTGTTTATCATCATTTATGCTAAAGTAATTATTTATATATTCTGATAGTATAGTTTTTATTTCATTTTCATCTGTTATTTTTTGATATTCAAATTCTGTTACTTTTTCAAATTCTTCTGAAAACATGTATATTATGCTATTTTTTACTTCTGACCATTTAGATATATCTTTTCTAGGCTTTGCGTTTCCTCTTTCTATATTAAATACTTTTAGGCTATATTCTTTATCTTTACTTATTAAGTTATATAATTCTTCGTCATATTCTTTTGACCATCTTAAAACATTTTCTAAAACTTCGCTACCTGAATATCTTGAAATTACTCCTTTTGATACATCTAGTAGTTTTACCATATCAAAAAGTGCTCCACTTACTCCCATTTTGTTTAATTCAAATTTGAATTCTGAAATATCTTTATCTTTGTTTCCTTTTCTCCATCCTTCAAAGTTCGAATTAGCAATGTTCATTAAATATTCTCTAACTGATTCTTTTGGTATTCCTTCTTCTTTGTAATAGCTTACTGCTGCTTCTGGGTCTTTTCTTTTACTTAATTTTCTTTTTCCACCGTCCTCTTCTTTCATAATTGGTGCTATGTGTGCATATTTAGGTGCTTTGAATCCTAAGCAATAGAATAATTGTAGATGAAGAGGAACTGATGCAACCCATTCATCTCCACGTATTACTAATGTTGTTCTCATTAAGTGGTCGTCTATTGCATGTGCAAAATGGTATGTTGGAAGTCCATCAGATTTTATTATTATTACATCTTGGTCATTTTCTGGGAATTCTATATTTCCTTTTATTACATCTTTATGTTTTATTTTTTTGTCTGGGTTTCCTGGTGATTTTAATCTGATTATATATGGATCTCCATTTTTTATTTTTTCAGCTGCCATATCTATTGGCATATTTCTACATTTTGTCCACTTTCCATAGTATCCTGTTCTGTCTTTTGCTTTTTCTTGGTTTTCTCTTATTTGACTTAATTCTTCCTGAGAACAAAAACATGGATATGCTTTTCCTTGTTCAATTAAATATTTAGCATAGCTTTCATATATATCTTTTCTCTTGCTTTGCATGTATGGTCCATAGTTGCCTTTATCTTCTCCGTTTATTCCTATTGTTTCATCTGGTGATAAATCATAATCATCTAATGAATTTATTATTTCTTTTGCTCCATTTTCTATTTCTCTTTTTTGGTCTGTATCTTCTATTCTAACATAAAATACCCCATCTGTTTGCTCTGCCATTTTCTTAGCTATTAAACTTTGATATAATCCACCTATATGTACTACTCCTGTTGGGCTTGGAGCATATCTTGTAACTATTGCTCCTTCTTTTAAGTTTCTTTCTGGATATTTTTCTTCATAATATGAAATTTCCTTTGCATTTGGAAATATTAAATTTGCTAATTCTTTGTTATCCATATGTATCTCTCCTTATTATTGTTCAGTGTGTCAATTATATCCGTCCCCAAATTGACACAAAATTCATATTGTGTATTATATCAAATTTTTTTTTAGTTTACAATATTGGTAAAGCATATTATAATAGGTTTTAGGTTTAAATTTGCGGAATAATTATTTTTTAGAAAGGATTATATTAGAACATATGAATTACAAAATTGTTAATGGCTCAATTTCATATGGTGCTGAAACTATTTTAGAGGAAATTAATTTTGAAATTAAAGATAAAGATAAAATTGCTATTGTTGGTAGAAATGGTAGTGGTAAAACTACTTTACTTAAGTCTTTGGTTGATAATGAAATGTTAGAAGAAGGTATTGGTGAAGAAAGCTTTAATATTTATAAACAAGGTTCTCCTGTTATTGGCTATTTAAAGCAAATTGAATTTGAGGATACTTCTATTACTTTACTTGATGAAATTTTAAAAGCTTACAAACCTTTGGTTCAATTGGAAGAAAAAATTGCTAGACTTGAAAAAGAACTACAAACTAGTACAGATGAAAATTTAATAAAAGATTATACAAAAGCTTTAGATACATATAAATTTCAAGATGGTTATGTTTATAAAAAGGAGTATGAAACTGCTCTTCAAAAGTTTGGATTTTCTAATGAAGATAAATCTAAAAGAATTGACCAGTTTTCTGGTGGACAGAGAACTAAAATTGCTTTTTTGAGATTACTTCTAAGTAAACCTGATATTTTACTTTTAGATGAACCTACTAACCATTTGGATATTACTACAATTGAATGGCTTGAGAATTATTTAAAAAACTATTCAAAAGCTGTTTGTATTGTTTCTCATGATAGAATGTTTTTAGATAAAATTGTTAATAAGGTTTATGATATTGAATATGCTACAATTACTGAATATACTGGTAATTATGCTTCTTTTGAAAAACAAAAAAGAATGAATTATGAAAAACAGCTTAGTGATTATGAATATCAACAAGCTGAAATCAAGAGATTACAAGCTATTGCCGATAGATTTAGATATAAGCCTACTAAAGCAAAAATGGCTCTTTCTAAACTTAGAAAAATTGAACAAATGACTATTATTAAACAACCAAATAAATATGATTTAAAAACTTTCCATGCTAATTTTAATATTGAAGTTCAAAGTGGTAACATGGTACTTTCAGCTCATGATTTGGAAATTGGATATGATAAAGTTTTATCTAAAATATCATTTGAATTATATAAAGGTCAAAAACTTGCGATTATTGGTGAAAATGGTACTGGAAAGTCTACTTTTTTAAAAACTTTAACTGGTGATATTCCTAAACTTGGTGGTAATTTTGAATTTGGATATCATGTAAATTATGAATATTTTGACCAACAAATGGAGTTTTCTAATCCTAATAGTACTGTTTTTGATGATTATAGCAATGCTTTTCCACATTTAACTACTACTCAAGCTAGAACTGATTTAGGAACTTTTTTGTTTTCTGGTGATGATGTTTTTAAAGAAATTAATGTTCTATCTGGTGGTGAAAAGGTTCGTTTGCAATTGTGTAAAATATTAAAAAAAGGTCCTAATTTGCTTATCTTAGATGAGCCTACTAATCATATGGATATAGTTGGTAAGGAATCTTTGGAGAACTTACTTAAAGAATATTCTGGTACTTTAATTTTAGTCTCTCACGATAGATATTTTGTAAATAAAATTGCTGATTGCTTATTGATATTTAAAAAGAATGGTGTTCAATTTTTCAATGGTACTTATGAGGAATATATGCAGTCTTGTGAGAATCAAGTTAATGATACTTCTTGTGATTCTTTTTCTACTATTCGTAAAGAGAAAAAGGTTACTAATGATTTTTTTGAGGCTAAAGAAAAACGAAGAATTGAAAATAGAATTAATAAATTAGAGTCTTTAATTGAGCAAAAAGAAATTGAAATTAAGATTTTAGAGTCTGATATGCTTGGTGAAGAAAATTGTTCTGATTTTGTTAAACTTGAAGAATTACAAAATAAAATTACGTCTGTTAATGCTGAAATTGAAGAATTTATGAGCGAATGGGAAACTTTAAATAATAGTTTATAATATTTATTTTAAATAAAAAACTAAGAGTCACAAAATACTGCACTTTTGTGACTCTTAGCTTTTTTCATCCTTGATAAAAATCTTTCCACTTGCTGGAGTTCCAATCGATATTATCCCACTGCTTCTCCGCCGAATTTGTCTTTTTCAACGCTTCGTGCAATTTCTGGCCTGTTGGACAAAATCTGCACATAGAAGAACGAAATTCTATTCCACTCTTTTGGAAGTCTTCCTGGCATCTCCGGCACTCCTCGTTGCACTTTTCAATAATCTGTTCTGTTGTCATTTTTATCATCCTCCACTAATATTTTATAGATAATTTAATTTTACTACTTTATGTAACCCGTGTCAAATTTCGTTGATAACAAATTGATAACAAATAAATAATATCAAGCTATGTATAGCTTGATATTACTGTATTTTTCTTAAACCTCCATTATAATTGGCAAAATCATAGGGTTTCTTTTTGTTTTACTAAATATATAGTCTCTTAATGAGTCTTTTAATTTAGATTTTATTGTTGACCAATCTCTTATTCCGTTTTCTTCTAATTCACGTACTTCTTCTCTTAACATTTTCTTAATGTCATCCATTAAGTTCTCTGATTCACGTATGTATACAAATCCTCTTGATATAACGTCTGGTCCTGCTACTATTTCTCCTGTTGATGAATCCATTGTCATTACTACTATTATTAATCCATCTTGTGATAAATGTTGTCTATCTCTTAATACAATATTTCCAACATCTCCTACACCTAGTCCATCAACCATTATTTTTCCAAATGGTACTGTTCCAGTTAGGCTGGCTCCATCTTCATTTAATTCTAATATTCTTCCATTTGTTGTTAGAAATATATTTTGTGGCTCTATTCCTACTTTTTTAGCAGTTTCACTGTGTGCTATTAATTGTCTGTATTCACCATGAACTGGTATAAAGTATTTTGGTCTTATTAATGATAACATTAATTTTTGTTCTTCTTGGCAAGCATGCCCTGAAACGTGTATATCTTCTAATGAACTATATACAACTTCTGCTCCAATTGCCATTAAGTCATCTATTACTTTTCCAACATATTTTTCATTTCCAGGTATTGGATTGGCTGATATTATTACTAAGTCGTTTGGTGTTATTGTAACTTTTTTATGTTCTCCTGCTGCCATTCTTGTTAATGCTGACATTGTTTCACCTTGACTACCTGTTGTAATTATTACTAATTGTTCATCTGTATAATTCTTAATCATATCTATGTCTATAAATACATTGTTTGGAACATCTATATATCCAAGTTCCATTGCTGTATTTATCATGTTTATCATACTTCTTCCACATACAGCTATTTTTCTGTTATTTTTTACTGCTGAATTTACTATTTGTTGTACTCTATGAACATTTGATGCAAATGTTGCAACTACTATTCTTTTTGTACAATTGAAGAATAGTTTGTCAAATACTTCTCCTACTGTACTTTCTGACATTGTGTATCCTTTACGTTCAGAGTTTGTACTATCTGACATTAATGCTAAAACACCTTTGTTTCCTAATTCTGCTAGTCTTCCGAAATCCATTCTTTCATCATCTATTGGTGTATAGTCTATTTTAAAGTCTCCTGTATGTACTACTGTTCCTGCTGGTGTATGAATTCCTAGTATTACTGCATCTGGTATACTATGGCAACTTCTAATAAATTCTACTCTTATTTTTCCTAGTGTTATTGTTTGTCCTTGATTTACAACTTTTAATTTTGTACTTTTTAATAATTTATGTTCTTCTAATTTATGACTTATTAGTCCTGCTGTTAGTTTTGTTGCATATATTGGAACATTTATTTTTTGTAATAAATATGGTATTGAACCAATATGGTCTTCATGTCCATGTGTTATTACTAATCCTCTTATTCTATCTTGATTTTTCTCTAAGTATGAAAAATCTGGTATTACTAAATCTATTCCTAGCATATCATCTTCTGGAAATGCTAGTCCACAGTCTACTACTACTATATCTTCTCCATATTCAAATACTGTAATATTTTTTCCTATTTCTAAAAGTCCACCAAGTGGTATTATTTTTAGTTTTTCTTTTTTGAATCCAAATTCTTGATTATTCTCTTTTTTCTTTTTTGGATTTCTTTGATTAATTGTTTTTCTCTCTTTTTTTATTTCTTGTTCTTCATTAATTTCAACTTTTTTTATTTCTCTTCTATTTTCTCGATTATTGTTTGAAACTCTTCTTATATCTCTCTTATTTTCTTGATTATTGTTTGAAGTTATTTTTACTTCTCTTTTATTTTCTTGATTGTTTGAATCTTTTTTTATTTCTCTGCTGTTTTCTTGATTATTGTTTAGTGTTCTATTATTTGCAACTCTTTTTCTTCTTTGCAATGTTTGCCCTAAGTTGTTGTTCTCTGTATTTTCCATAATTTCCTCCTATATTTTTTACTTAATGCTATACAAAATAAATATCACTCTTTTTATCTCGTGAATTAAAAACTCTTTATATCTAAGAATTGATATAAAGAGCTCAATGATTCATTTTTTTATTTTCCCGTTCATTTTTATTTTTACTTGTTATAAATAATTTATTTCAATTAGAATTAAAACAATTTAGAATATTCTCTAATATTCTTTTTATTGTTTTTAGTTTTCTATTATTTAATTTTCCCGAACCATTATCTCTTTTATTTTTATATATACATCTCTTCTACATCGCCTCATGCGATATCAACTGTTTGTAATTATACTATTTTTTTTCATTTTTGTCAAATCATAGAATTAATAGTATACATAATATTGATTTATGTATCATTTAATGATATTATATATTTATAGTAAATTTTTTAGGAGGTCTTCATATGAAGAAAAAAATCAAAACGGATCTTTCCGTTCGGGAACTGACAATCAAAGATTCTAACAGCTACTATTCGATTTCGAAGGGAGCTTCTCTTAATAGGTATGCAAGCTTTTTTGAGGCTAATACTTTGAAAGTAGCTCAACAGAGAATCGAGGCAACTTGCAATAACCCTTATGAAAAAATGTATGGGTTATTTGCAAAATCCAAATTAGTCGCTGTGTATCTGGTAGTTCAGGAAGCTTGTGATGATGCTGACGATGATGGTGCCATAGTTCACTGTTTTGTTGGCGAAAAATATTATGGAAACAATCTGGCTTCAAAAGGCATCTGCATTCTTACAGAACTTTTAAATGGTGTATATTCTCATTTTCATTTTGAAATTGAAAATAGCAATGAAGCTAGTCTTCATATTCCAATTAAGCTCGGTGCAGAAGAAGTGGAGCCTCATGGAGTATATAGACAGTTTGTTTTTAGTTTTTAATTTCTAGACTTTCAGTCCTAAAAAAGCACCCGCCAAGATATTTCTTGCGGGTGTTTTTCCATTTTATTTATATTCCTTTTAAATTTTTATTTTTTCTATAAAATACATATGTTGATATTATTAAGATTGCTATTATTGCTCCTAGTGTCATTTTACCTGTATATGGTATTTTATCTGGTGCTTTTGTTGGATCTTTTTCATCTGTTGTTGGAGTTGTTGTATGTACTCCCCCATTATTTAATGTTGGTTTATCTGAGTCATCAAATTTCATATCTGCAAATGCAAAGTGTTCCATACTATTTTCCGAATCTCCTTGATAAATTGCTACATCTTCTACTTCTCTATATTTTCCGTTTTCAGTATCTAAACTAAAGTATGCAAAATAATATTTCCCATCTTGTATCTTTACACTATCAATTGGATTAAAATTATTATTTTTATTTGCTTCTACACTTCCTGTTGTCAAATACTTTGCTTTCTTAGAATAATCCAATAATTCTTTAAATGCTTGTTTTTTATCTGTTTTAAATTTCTTTAAAATATCTATATTATCAACTATTCCTATTTTATAGTTTATTTTCAAACTTTGTTTAGTTGAATATACATTAAAAAATGTTGTTGAACTTTTTGGAATATGCATATATATATCCATTCTTGCCCCTAGTTCTGGCAATTCTGGTAATTTTAATTCTGTTGCTTCAATTTGTCTTTTTCTTTCACCAGCGTAATATTCTGATATTCCATAATAGTATTTCTTATTAAAAAGGAAATAGTCTCCTGCTACAAGTGTTTTTATATATTCCCCATTATTATATTCTGCAAAATTTGATAAAATATCATTTTCTTGTTGAAATAAATTTTCTTTATTTTCTCCTATATATAATTCATAAGAATGTCCTTTTTTGCATTTTACTCCTGTAATCTTCATATCAACACATGTCCCACCACTTGCAGCATCACGTTCAATTGTTACTTTTGCATTTGAAAAGTCTGTCCATTCTACTTTTTCTTCATCATTTTCTTTTGTTTTATCTTCATCAGTTTCAGTATTAGAATCACCTGTTTCTCCAACAATTGCTTCATCTTCTATTTTAGTTATTATTTCATCTTCACTTATTATTTCATCTGAATTTGCAAATGATACTGTACAAACATTAATTACTAATATTAATATTAGACCAAAAATTATTACTCTTTTGTTCATCTTAATTCCTCCCTAACTTTATGTGATTATTATATTTCTAATTAAAAAAAGAGTCAATGTTTTTTTTTGACTCTTTTATCCAAATATTCCTCTTTTTTTACTAGGAGGTTGCTCATTCATTGTTACTGCTAGTTTTGAAATTAATTCTCTTTGTTCAGCAGTTAATTTTTTTGGAACTTGAACATTAACTGTAAATACAAAATCACCTTTCCAACTGCTATTAACACTTTTAAATCCTTTTCCTTTTAAAACAAATTTTGTTCCTGTTTGTGTTCCCTCTGGTATCTTATATTTTTCTTTGCTTCCATCTACCATTGGAATCTCCAATTCTGTACCTAATGTTGCCCCTGTAAATGTAATTGGAATATCGCATAATACATGATCTGCTTTTCTTGTATAAATACTATGTTTTTTTACATGTACATTTATATATAAATCACCTTTAGGACCATTTTTAATTCCTGGCTCTCCTTCTTCTCTTAGAACAACTGTCTGCCCATCATTAATTCCTGCTGGAATTTTTACTTTTATTTTTGCAGTTTCTCTTACTGTTCCTTTTCCTTTGCATTCTGAGCAAGGTTCTTTTATTATTTTTCCTTCTCCACCGCAATTTGAACAAACTTTTTGTGTTGACATTTGTCCAAATGGTGTTGTTACTACTTGTTTTATTTTTCCTGTTCCATTACATACTTGGCAAGTTACAGGATTTGTTCCTGGTTTTGCTCCTGTTCCATGGCAATTAGAACATTCTTTACTTCTATTTATATTTATAGTTTTTTCTGTTCCTAAATATGATTCTTCAAATGTTATTTCAATGACTACTTTTAAATCAGAACCTTTTCTAGGTCCACTTTTTTTTCTAGTTCCTCCTCCAAATGCTGCTGAAAATATATCTCCAAAGCTTCCAAAACCAAAATCATCAAACCCACTGAATCCTTCAAATCCAGAACCATATGAATAATATCCTCCTCCATTTCCACCAAATCCTTGTGGTCCTTCATGTCCAAACTGATCATACATCTGTCTTTTTTGCTTGTCTGATAATACTTCATATGCTTCACTAACTTCTTTGAATTTAGCTTCTGCTTCTTTTTTGTTATCTGGATTTGCATCTGGATGGTATTTTTTTGCTAGTTTTCTATATGCTTTTTTTAATTCTTCGTCTGTAACATTTTTATCTACTCCTAGAACTTCGTAGTAATCTCTTTTTTCGCTAGCCATCTTTACCTCCTATATTTTTTTGTTTTTGTATTCTTCTTCAAAATTTCTATTCATATTATATTCATATTTTTTAGTGTATGCATTAGAAATTTCTTCTTCGGTTATATTTAATCTGTTTAATACTTCAGTATAATACATCAATACATCTGCAAATTCTTCTGTAAACCTATCACGAACTTGTTCATTTTCCATTATTTCATTTATTCCTTTTTTCTTTATGATAGATATACATTCTCCTATTTCTTCAATCATGTATAAGATGTGGTTTTTAGCTGCTTTGGGCTCCATGTCATTCCACTTTTCTTTATTAACTTCATATAGTTCTTTTTGCATTTGTTTAATTTCACCGAATTGTTAGGTTTTGTTTTGACATTTTCTTACCTCTTGGAAACTTTGGGGCGGATTATCAAATTCGCCCCTAGTTTACTTTCTTATTATTTATTATCTTCGTTGTCATCTTCTACTTTGTAATCTGCATCATATACTGTTCCTTCTTTAGCTTCATCAGGATTTACTTCTGTATTTTCTGCTTGATTTGCTTCTGCTGCATTTGCTTTATATAATTTTTCAGAAATTTCATAGAATACTTTTGTTAATTTTTCTGTTCCTTCTTTGATAATTTCTGTGTTATTTCCTTCAACACTTTGTTTTAAGTTGTCAATTTCTGCTTGAACTTTAGCTTTTTCTTCACTACTAATTTTATCACCTAATTCATCAATAGTTTTTTGGCTATTGTATATTAAGCTTTCAGCATTATTTTTAACTTCAACTTCTTCTTTTCTCTTTTTATCTTCTGATGCATGTTCTTCAGCATCTCTTACAGCTCTGTTTATATCATCTTCTGTTAAGTTTGTGCTAGCTGTTATTGATACTTTTTGTTCATTTCCTGTTGCTGTATCTTTTGCTGATACATGAACTATACCGTTTGCATCTATATCAAATGTTACTTCGATTTGTGGTACTCCTCTTGGTGCTGGTGGAATTCCTGTTAATTGGAATCTTCCTAATGTTTTGTTGTATGCAGCCATTTCTCTTTCACCTTGTAAAACGTGAACTTCAACACTTGTTTGTCCATCAGCTGCAGTAGAAAATACTTGTGATTTTTTAGTTGGTATTGTTGTATTTCTTTCAATTAATTTTGTAAATACTCCACCATATGTTTCAATACCTAATGATAATGGTGTTACATCAAGTAATACTAAGTCTTTAACATCTCCTGATAATACACCACCTTGAATTGCTGCACCAATTGCAACACATTCAT
>CANCZH010000044.1 GCA_947382445.1 uncultured Clostridium sp.
CTTTTACTGTAATTTTAGCATTATCTGCTGTTGCATTTAATACAATATTTTTCCAGCCAGAAATTGTTTGCTCCTTTACATAAGGAATATCAGACAAATAGATATATTCTTTATTATCTTTTGTCTCTGCAATCTGCTGAGGTTCTAAATTATGTAAAGAATTTAAGTTATTTTCAATTATCTTTACATCATTAATTTTTAGCACATAAATAATTGATAAAAATGATAAGCACACAATAAAGCCTACCAATATCAACATTTTCTTACTCTTTTTCATTTTTAACTTTTCCCTCCCATAACTAATTATTTAATTCATAACAAGTAAAAAAATATATAATGTTAAAAATCATATTTTCCCACTGTACTCTTCATAAAAGTACAGTTTCATTAATTATAACTTTACTTTTTTCCAAATGCAAGTATTTAGTTTTATTTTGTTTAAAAAAGTCATAAAACATCTAAAAGTCTGTATCTTTGTTCGTCCGCGAAAATTGCAAAGCAATTTTATGTGGAATGCATTTATATTATAGGAAATTAGGAGAATTTTCATATAATATAAAAAGCAGAGTATTAAAACTCTGCTTATAAAATTAGTAGTAGTAGTGAATAAATAATTTGGTACTATCACTTTTTCTAATATTCATTTATTTTTTATACACAATTTCTTTTATATTAATTGGGGGCTATACCTATTAACATTAAGAATATTTAAAATACAAGGGCTTTGGTATAAAACTAAATTGTCCTCCTTTCCTTAAAGACTAATTAATATTTATATTAACGTAACAATAAAATTATTTTAATAATATAAATACCAAATTATTTTTCATTTTGATTTTTGGGGAAGTTTGTATTTCTAGACTTGAAATACAAATTTAGAATAAAATACGTTAATTAATATTAACTGTTTAGAATTATACTACTAGTCAAGCCATTTTGCAAGGATTTTTCATCGACAAAAAAGGTCAAAAAAATCGGAGCCTTCACTCCGATTTCTAAAAATGTCTACCTGATGATTTACTTTTACTTCTCAAACTTCTATATCCATTTAGTTTACCTAATGCTGACGTAACTTCTGATACTGTATCCTCTGAAAATTCATCTTTTTCTATTTCTTCTATATTGTTTTGTTCAGTTCCTCCTTGAACTCCCATATAATACTCATTCATCTTTCCAAATTCAGAATTTTCATCTTCTTCATCTTCATTTTCTTCATATTTTGCTAAGCGTTTTCCTCTTAAATATGCAACACAAGCAAAATATACAGCCACTAAAAATGTTACACCTAAACATGCAAGCAATGCATAAATTTGTTGCTCTGGAGTTAATCCAAAAATTCCTTTTGTAGGTTCTTCTGGATTAGCACTATCTGTCATTAAAACTACTGCTGGTTCTGATTCTTCATCCTTTTTTTCTTCTTTTTCAAAAGTAATTACATATCTTGAAAATTCTTTTTCATCATCTTTAATTATAATAGTTATAGTCTTTTTACCATCCTCTGAAATCTCAGCAATGACTTTCTTTGAAACTTTATCACTATTAGTATTAGCTGTTATCTTTTCTTTTAAATTTTCTAAATCTTCTAAACTTAAATCATCTTCTGTTTTAACAGTATAATTGTATACATCTGTTTTAAATTCTTTATCTAACTCTAATCCTTCTATTACTAAGCTTTCAAGTCCTACTCCCACGCTAGTTTCTTCCTCTTCTGGTTCTTCATCAATAACATTAGGAATATCTTCACCATTTTCAGCTGCCCTATTTACAATAATTGTATATGTCTTTTTATTTCCAGCTTCAGCAACAACCGTAACATCAAATCTATTTGTTCCTTCTTTTAAAGTTTTTTGACCTGTTCCAGATACAGTAGCTTTTGATGAACTTTTAGTAGCATATACATTTATAGAAGTAACATCATTTGGTACATTAACAGAATACTCTGTTTTTCCACTTTGAAATCCTCTAAAATCATTTGGATTAATTCCTAAGTTACTCAAATTAGCATTATTATCTTTAGTTGTTGTACTTCCACTATTATTTCCTGTATTACTATTAGTTGCTCCACCACCATTTCCTTCACTTGGTTGATTTACTGTAATAGTAATAGATTTATTTACAGTTTGTTTTGCTAAGTCAGAACCTGTAACATTTCCAGATAAAGTTATTGTATACTTTCCTGGTGCCGTTGCACTAAAATTTGCAGACAATACAGTTGCACTTTTTTCTGCACCAAAAGCATCTGCACTATTTATATTACCACTTAAAGAACCACCTGAAGCTGTTATTTTTAAGTTATATGCTTCAGTAGCTGATACAGAAGCTGATATCGTAACATTAGTGCCTGGTGTAACAGAATAACTTGAAGCAGAAAGACTAGTTGAAGCAGCATATACTTTATTACATCCAACTAAAAATATAAATGCAAAAGCAAAACTTAATATTCCTTTTTTTAATTTACTCATAATTTCCTCCTATAAAGTAATGTATTGTGTTTTCATTAATTGTCTTTTTAACAGAGCCATATCAATAATATCTATTTCATTTGAATTTTTCTGCAATTTAGCAGCATTATATTGATTACCTTTTAATGTAGTAATTCCCTCCAAATGTCTCTTTACTAATGCTAAATCAATAACATCAACCTCACCATCGCAGTTTACATCACCTAATTTTATTACAGTATATTTTTTCTTTGAAATCTCAATAACTGCATTTGTAGGAATTAAATCTTCTGATTTAGTAAGTTCTACATTTCCATTTTTTATAATTGAATTAGCACTCTTATCTTTAATATCTTTAACTTTAACATCTGGTAACATTATAATGTTTTCACCATCTATTTTAAATCTATCACTCTTTATTACATCTGGTACATTTGGACTTGAACTTGGGCTAGGTGTAGGGCTAGCACTAGGACTTGGACTAGGTTTAGTTCCATTTCCCATATCAACCTTATCTCTGTAATCAGGAACATCTGTACCAACTTTTTGTAAATATTCAGTAGCAACATAGCCTATTTGAGAAGTATCTTCCCATGTTAAAGCCTGATTATTATATTTAGTTGTTTTATTTATTCTAACTTTACTCCATGTCCCTTGATTTTCTAAAAGAATAACTACTGTATCCTTATATAAGCTACCTAATATTTTTCCTCCTGGTGTTTCTCTAAAATAAGGGCCTGTTTTTCCTAAACTATTTATGTAATATAAATTACCGCCAATTTGGTATAAAGAAGATGGTGCCCTAGATTCTTTTGGCATATTATTATAAACAGGTATTATAAAAGTAAGTTTAGAATCTAATTTTTCATTATCACGATAATCACAATATAATGCATAGCTTTGGCTTGATGGGTCACGTAAGTTAGTCATATATTGATGATTATAAAACCATTTACTTGAATATGTTTTTTTACCATCAGATTCTCTTAGAATTTCATTACCAACAACATCAAATTTATAAAAATATTTTGTAGTTTGCCCAGCAGAAATATAATCTCCTGCTAAAACTTTTTTAGCACCATTTATAAGTGCAATTCTTGGGGTTGTCCATCCAAGTTCTTTTGCTTTTGCTAGTCCTCTTTCTACTGCTCCATCACCGTCAGTAGCACCATAATTATAAAAATTATATAATCCTTCATATCCACTAACAGTACCTGATATTGCTTTTGGTATTCCATTTTGACCTCTTCCAAGTTCTTGGAAAATAGTTGCTACTATATGTAAAGGACTTATACCAGATTCTCTTGCAGCAGCAATTATATCGTCAGCATATTTTTCTAAATATGTTCCTTTAATAGATTTTTCAACATCTGCTTTTGTTATACCATTTCCTTCTGTCAAATCTAAAAACTGAAATATCATAGCTTCACCCATAAAGTTTCTAGGATCTAAATAATATTTAACAGCCTCAATAGATGGGCAATAATATCCAGGATCTCCTCTTCTACCACACCAACAAAGCACATTACGGTCTAATAAATCTCCTTTATGAATAGAATTTGTCATACAAGTTCCTTCAACACTAGTTAATTCATTCCAGTCTATACCTGTATAATATGCTTTAAATTCCCAGTTAGGATGTAAATATTTTAAATAAGCTAATTTTTTTTGATAGCTTTCAGGAAAAGCACTTATTCCAGATTTTATGTATTGTGTATATGAACTGCTAGTTGCAGCATTAACTTCTGATTCGACAAAAAAAGAGTAAACAAAACTAATTAAAATTGTTATGATTAAAATTAAATTTAAAAATTTTATACTTAATTTTTTCATTTGTTTCCTCCTTGCTATATTTTTATAGCATATTTTCATGATTAAAGTATATATTATACTTTTTTTTTAGTCAACAATTAAGTTATGACATTTTTGTTACAAAAAGCCATTTTTTCAAGGTTTTTGTAATATATTGTATTAATACAATATAACATATAAAAAAGTTTCATATTGCAAAAAGAAATATAAGTTTTAATAAAAATGATTTTTGAAAGTGCAAACGGAAAGTTCGTGCAATTTCTTAATAAAATTAACTGAGGGTGCACGTTCCATCCGTGGAGAGGCTCAGTTAATTTTATTTAGAAATTATCGAACTTGAAGAGCAGCCCTTGTCAAAAATCATTTTTATTAAAACTTATATTCCTATCTGCAAAAGTAAATTTATATGTTATAATGTTTAATATAAATTAATTAAAGAGGTAAAAAATGAATTCAGAAATAGAACTATTATCACCAGTAGGTGATTTTGAATGTTTAAAAGCAGCAGTTCAAAATGGAGCAGACTGTGTATATTTAGGAGCAAATCTTTTTAGTGCAAGAGCTTCTGCCAAAAACTTTAGCTTAGAAGAACTACAAGAAGCAATTCATTACTGTAAAATCAGAGGAGTAAAAACAAATCTAACACTAAACACTCTAATAAAAGATGATGAAATGAATGATGCCTTTGAACTAGCTAAAAAAGCATACGAATTTGGAATAGATGCAATAATTGTACAAGACTTAGGTTTAGCAAAAATTCTAATAAACTCATTTCCAGACCTAAGCATACACGGAAGCACACAAATGTCTGTACATAATCTTCAAGGAGTACTAGAACTTCAAGACTTAGGTTTCAAAAGAGTTGTACTTTCAAGAGAATTATCAATAGAAGAAATAGAATATATAGCACAAAATTCAAATATAGAAATAGAATGTTTCGTACATGGTGCACTATGTATTTCATATTCAGGACAATGCCTATTTTCTAGTATGATCGGTGGTCGTTCAGGTAATCGTGGAAAATGTGCACAAGGATGTAGGCTACCTTATGAACTAATAGAAAACAATAGCAAAGTATTAGATAAAGGATATTTGCTAAGTCCAAGAGATTTATGTGCATTAGACTATCTGCCTCGCTTAATAAATTGTGGTGTTAAATCTTTAAAAATCGAAGGTAGAATGAAAACACCAGAATATGTTGCGACAGTAACTAGAATTTACAGAAAATATATAGACTTAGCTAAATCAGAAAACACATATTTAGTAGATGAAAATGATAAAAAAGAATTAATGCAAGTTTTTAATAGAGGTAATTTTTCAGATGGTCACTTAAATAGTCATGCAAATCATGAACTTATTTTTAAAGAAAAGCCAAATAATATGGGATTATTCTTAGGACATATAGCAAAATACAATCAAACTAAAGGACTTATAACATTAGCAATTTCAGAACCGCTTCAAATAGGAGATACTATCTCTATTGAAAAAGAAACTGGAACATACACTATTTCTGAACTTATGAATAAAAATCAAAATATAAAAAACGCCAATCCAAAAGACTTCGTAACAATTGGTAGAATGAAAGGCAAAATAAAAGTTGGAGACAAAGTATATAAAATGTCCTCTCAAGAACTAAAAAATAAAGCAAACTTATCATTTATAAATGATATTCAACTAAAAAAAGTTCCTCTTAACTGTGAAGTAACAATAAAAAAAGGAATACCAATATCTATAAAAATAACATCAGCATCTGATTTAGAATTATATAAAAAATTAAGCATTTACTCTGAAATTGACACAATTCCAGAAAAAGCTGAAAAACATCCTTTAGAAAAAGAAAAAGTAATTTCTCAAATATCAAAAACAACAAATAGTCCATATGTTTTCAAAAATATAAAACTAAATATTGATGAAGATGTATTTTTACCTAATATAAAATCACTAAATGAACTTAGAAGAAATGCTTTATCATTAGTTGAAGAATTTGTAAAAACTAAAATTATGCGCACATCAAATGCTACTTTACCTAAAAATATAAATAACTATACTCCAAATGAAAAACAAACTATATCTATTTTATTGAATACTTTCTCAGAAGAAATAAATTATGAAAACTTAACTGGAATTGATAATATATACATACCATTAAAATTCTTTACACAAAAAAAATACAATTCTAAAATATTATCACTTAGTGAAAGATTTAATATATACATATATCTTCCAACAATAATAAAATCAAATTATAGAAATTTAATAAAAACAGAAATTGAAAATACAATTAATACTTACAATATAAAGGGATTTATATTTTCAAATATATCAAATTTCAAGTTATTAGAAAATATAGACTATAATAACTTTGAAATTATTGCAAATTACACTTTCAACATATTTAACCATTACACAATTTCTGAACTAGAAAACTTAAAAGTTGATAAATTTACAATATCACCAGAATTAGACAAAGAAAATGTAGAAAATTTATTAGAAAATTCAAATCAAGAAATAATTGTATATGGTAGAACGCCATTAATGAATATGAATTATTGTCCTATTGGGAAAAGTAATCACTGTTTCCCTACATGCGAAGCAAAATGTAATACTCAAAATACATACTACTTAAAAGATCGTATGAATTTTAATTTTCCTTTAGTGCCAGACAATATTCAAACAGTATCTACATTATACAATTCAAAAATAACATCTATATCACCTACTGAATTTAAAAATTCATGTTCTTTAAGAATTGATATTTTAGAAGAAACTGAAAATAAAATTCAAGAAATAATAAATACTGTAAAATCAGGCAAACGCTTCGAAGGTTCAAACTTCACAAATGGAAACTTAAATAAAATAGTATAACAAATAGAGCTTAGATTTTATTATAAATCTAAAGCTCTATTTGTTTTGTACTAAGTTCAATTATCAAATCCATATTATCATCTTCAGCAGCCTTATTCTTTCTTATAGCTCCACATTTTTTACATTTAAAAACAATAACATAACCTTTTTTTCCTATCTCTAATCCAATTGGCTCTAAATCACCATGACAAGACTCTTCCCTATCTCCTGGGTTAATATCAACATGCTTAGAATGTAAACAGCTAGGACAATGATTTCTACAAGAATATCCAAGTTTAGGAACTTTTTTTCCACAGTTTTCACATATAAATTCTTCATCAATAACAACAAAATTTGGCATTACTACTCCTTATGATATATACTACCACCAATAAATTCTCTAATTAATGACGTATTAGGAATATCGTCATCAGGAATATCATCAAAGCACTCTAAAAATTTAATTAATCTTTGTGCTTCACCATATTCTTTATTTGTATTATCAATTTCCTTTAACAAAGGAATTGCATATTTCTTTTGTACTGCAAGTTCATAAATTAGAGAAGAATTAAACATATAATCAGCCTCTTCTTGGAATGGATAAATATTTTTTTCCTCTCCCCTAGTAACTGAATACCATCTTCTTAAAGTACTTAAAGCATCATAACCTCTATATTTATAATCTCTAACAATTCTTCTAATAAGTCTAGTATCTGTTGTAGAAATTCTATTAAAATAGTCAATATTTAAAACAGTTAAATCACTAATATATATTTTAACCTTTTCATCTTTTGAAATAGATGTAGTTAATTTATCATTCAAACAATGAATTCCTTCAATTACTAAAATGTTATCTGAATCCATCTTCATAGTAGTTCCATCATATATTTTAGTACCAAGTTTAAAATTAAATGTAGGAACTTTTATTTCCTCACCATTTAATAATTTAACTAAATGTTCATTAAATAATTTTAAATCAATAGCTTCGATACATTCAAAATCATAATTTCCAAATTCATCTTTTGGAGTATCTTTTCTCTCAACAAAATAATTGTCAACTGAAATTGTAATAGGTTTTAATCCATTTAAACGTAAACCAAGAGATAACTTTCTTGCAAAAGTTGTTTTTCCAGATGAAGATGGGCCAGCAATTAAAACCATTCTTACATTCTTCTTTTTAGCAATCTCGTCTGCTAAATCAGAAATCTTCTTTTCGTGCAAAGCTTCTGAAAGCAAAATAAAATCATTTATTTCACCATTCTCAACTTTCTCATTTAATTTTTGAACAGTATTTACATTTAACACTTTATAAATATCATCATATTCACCAAAAGTAGCAAGTAATTTTTTAGTTTCGTGATATTTACTCATCTCATATGGGCTTTTTTTATCTGGATAACGTACTAAATATCCATCTTTGTATAACTCTATATCAAAATATGGTACCATACCTGTTGATAAAGGCATTGTTCCATATAAATAATTATAATAATCCTCACAAAAATACAAAGCAACTTCTTTAGCATGATTGTTTATTTGGAATCTACCATTATAATTTTTACTATTAGCATAAAAAGTTTTGGCTTCTTCCATAGTCATAACAGTTTTGGTAATTGGTAAATTTCTATCGATTATTTCTTGCATCTTATTTTTTACATTGCTTATAATTTCTTCTGTTAGTTCCATATTCTCAACCTGGCAAAACATAGCATTATGTAGCTGATAATTTACTGTAAGCATTGCTTCTTGGCATACTTCTGAAAAAGCTTTACCCATTATAAACATTATTCCTCTTATATATACACTTCTACCTTCTTTAGTAGTAGTATCTAATAATTCAATTTTAGAATTTTCTCTTATTTCATAATCAAGTGCATGAACTTGATTATTACAAATACATGCTATATGCTTTTCTGTAATTTCATTTTTCAATAACTCATTTACTTTCACAGGTTCACTTGATTCAAAAACCTTGTCTTCATATGTGATTCTCATAAAATTTCTCCTTTTATAAATAAAACATTAATAATACACCACCAACAAAAGCAAATATAAATCCAAGCATTTTCATTCCAAGTGTTGCTTCATTTTGGTCTCCAAAGCTAAAAAACTTTTTAGTAATTGGTCGTGCATCATAAATTAATATTATTCCTACTGCAAGTAATATGGCTCCCACTAAAACTAAAAATAAGTTCATTTTCTACATCCTTTTTTCTTTAATCTATTATAATTATATAAGTAAACACCATCTTAGTCAAGATAATAAAATATAGCAAAATTATATTAAAGTTTGAGAAAATTTTTATAAACTATAAACAAAAAGACCAACCATACTACTAACTTGGTTGGCCTTTTCGCAGATTATTCTTTACAACTTTATTTTCCCTTATGAATTTCCTCAACAGCATCTAGCACATACTTATATGCATCCTCTGCCTCACCGATATATGCACTTGTTCTTTTATTAATTTCAGCACATATTTCCTCTTCTGAAACTTTCCTATCTGAAAATTCTTTTTTATACGCATATTCATACATACATTTTTTAGTAGACTCTTCAGCCATTAGTTTCTTAAAAATCATATCCTTAAGAAGTTCTGTGTGCAATTCACCCAAATTTAAGCCTTTATTTTTCAGATAACCTACCGCTGCTGAATAGCAATAGTCCCTCCGCACATCATTTTCTAATGTCTCAATAATGTGCATGAGTTCTTGTTTGGTCATTACATCCAGACATTCCATGAGATCCAAGAATCCATCTTCTAATGACTCTGGTCTTCCTGGAATAGAACAAAATTCTAATGCTCTCTCAACTGCCTGCTCTATGGTATATTCTGGATGGTCAATCCTTCCAAACACTACACCTCTTAGAATGTCAGTTCCTCGCAAATGCATTGGTATTTTTCTTCTTCTCATTGAGCATGCTATTGAAGAATGCAGCCTCTGCCTTTCAAAATTTACCTTTGTTGTCTCCATAATCTTTTTCCTCCTGTTTCTCTCTATGGGCAAACGCCCTGCTGATTTTTTAGTTACCATTTTATGACAACATTATACCACATTTATGTTCGTATTGCAAATATATTCACTTACATCTGACCGCGTTATATGACATTTTTCTACATTTTTCCATATTATATTTCTATTCTATTACCAAATTTCTCATCTATAACTTTTCTAAGCAACTTGTTTTCATCTTTTTCAAGTTTAGGATCTTTATCAATTATTTTCATAGCAATAGCCTGAACAGATTTCAAAACCTGAATATCTTCAAACAAATTAGCTATCTTAAATTCAGGTAAACCATGTTGTTTAGTTCCAAAAAACTCACCAGTGCCACGAAGTTCTAAATCTTTTTCAGAAATAATAAAACCATCATTTGTAGAAGTCATTACTTTCATTCTTTGTCTAATAACTTCACTATTTCCATTATATTTTAAAATACAATAAGATTTATAATCACCTCTACCAACTCTTCCGCGAAGCTGATGAAGTTGAGCTAAACCAAATCTTTCTGCATTTTCAACTACCATAATACTACTATTAGGAACATTAACACCAACTTCAATTACAGTAGTAGAAATTAGAATATCAATATTACCATTTTTAAATTCTTCCATTATAGCATCTTTTTCTTTAGGTTTCATTTTTCCATGTAAATATTCTACTCTATAATCTTTAAACACATCAGTTTTATAATGTTCTGCAAGTTCCAAAACAGATTTAGCATTAATTTCTTCATTTTCTTCAACTAATGGACACACAATATATGCTTGTCTTCCCTCTGAAATCTGCTGTTTAATAAAATTATTAACTCTCTCTTCCATACCTTTTGTAACAGCAAAAGTGTCTATTTTCTTTCTGTTCGGAGGCAATTCATCAATTATAGAAATATCCAAATCACCATATAAAATAAGAGCCAATGTTCTTGGAATAGGAGTTGCAGTCATAACTAAAACATCTGGATTGTTACCTTTTTCAGTAATTATACTTCTTTGTCTAACACCAAAACGATGTTGCTCATCAGTAACAACTAAACCTAAATTTTTAAAAACAACATTTTCTTCAAGTAAAGCATGTGTACCAATAATAATATCAATTTCACCTTGTTTCAATCTATTTAAAATATCTTCTTTCTTCTTTTTAGTTATTCCACTAATTAATAGCTCACATCTAATTCCAAAATCATTCAAAATTTCAGTAAAACTTTCTAAATGTTGGCTAGCTAAAATAGCTGTTGGAGCCATAATAGCCGCTTGATATCCACATTTTACACATTTATATGCAGCAATTAAAGCAACAATTGTCTTTCCAGAACCAACATCCCCTTGAAGTAATCTATTCATAGGTTTTGAAGATTCCATATCATTATCAATTTCCTCTAAAACTCTTAGTTGAGCCTTAGTTAATGAAAATGGTAATTTATCTATTACATCTGACATTTTAGCATCTTTGCTGAACTCAATTCCAACAACATCTTTTGTATACTGATTTTTTAAAGCAAGCAATGCAAGTTGCATAGAAATTAATTCTTCAAAAACTAGTCTTTTTCTAGCAATTTCAAAATCATCAAAAGAATCTGGAAAATGAATTTGAGAAATTGCCATATTTAAACTACATAATCCATATTCTTTTTTTAAATATTCAGGTAAAGTCTCTTCTAATTTTCCATCAATTTCAATTAGCCCATTTTCAATAACTTTTCTTAAAGTACTTTGAGGTAATTTAAAAGTTGATGGATAAATTGGTATAATTTTACCTGTGTTTTTAAATGAATCCTCCTTATCGTATACAGGAGAATTCATTTCTACCTTACTTCCTTTTTTACTAACTTTGCCATAAAATTTATAATATTCTCCTGGTTTAAATAACTGTTTTACATATGGCTGATTAAACCAAGTTATCTGGCACACGCCAGTATCATCTCTTACATTCATTTTTAAAATAGTCATATTTTTTCTTATACGAACTTCACTAACTCTAGTAACTGGAATAACTTCAATTAGAGCATCTTCACCATCTACAAGCTCTTCAATTTTTTTAGGTATACTTCTATCTTCATGGGCACGTGGATAATATGTAATCAAATCATTTAAAGTAAAAATTCCAAGTTTATTTAATAATTTAGCACGTGCTTCGCCAACACCTTTGACATATTGTATATTTTTATTTAAATCCACTAAAAATCTCCTATTCTAAATTTTATAAACCATATTTATCTTAAAACATATGTTTGTAAAAGTCAATAAAAAATTAGCTTTTCATTATAATTATTATCTTTAAAAAATTATTATTTTTCTCCGCATATATTTTTCCATTTAGCATTTCAACAAATTCTTTAGCAATCGCCAAACCTAATCCCGTATTTTCCTTCGTTCTTGAAATGTCAGATGTATAAAATTCATTAAATATTAAATTTACATCTAAATCTTTATCTTCTAACACATTTACGAACTCAATTCTAATATTATTATCTAACTTTTCCATATTTATTGTCAAATTAGAATTACTATGTTTATAAGCATTTATAATTAAATTATCAAAAATTCTAATTAATAATATTCTATTAGTTAATATTTCTAATTTATTAATATCACAATTAAAATCTATCTTTCTATTATATTTCGAATAATCATCATAAAAATTAGCAATTGTACTTTCTAAGATTTCTACTAAGTTTTCTTTTTTAACCTCTACTTCTTCATTTTTAAATATGAACTTAGAAAAATCAAAAAAATTTGTAATTAAATAAGATAATTTATTTAATCTTTCTTCAATAATTTCTATGTATTTCTCTTTCTCATCTTGTGATATCTCATTATTTTTACAAAAATCAATATACCCTATTGCTGATGTAAGTGGAGTTCTTAAATCATGTGCAACATTAATTATCATCTTTTTTAAAGATTCATTTTTAGAATATAAATCCATTTCAGTTTTATTAATCGATTTTAGAAGACAATTAATTTCTGTTATTAGCTCATTAAAATTTTTATCATCAAACTCTTTATTTAATAAAATATTAGAACTATCTTGACTTATCTCTTTTAATTCATTAGTAGTTCTTTTTATCTCTTTTCTTAATAAAAACAAATAAAAAGATAGTACGAAAATAATAACAATTAACACAAAAATTATAATTCCCATACTACCTTCCTTTCTATTTTATTTCTACTTTTTTAAAAGTAAAATATCCTATCAAATTAAATACTATTATATACATAATTCCAAGCATTGTACACTTTATAATATAGTCATTTGCTGGATTTGTTACTAAATTTGCAAGTGCATACTGTAACTCATAATTATAAAAGAACTCACCATTTATCTTAAATAAATTTATAATTCCCATTCCAATTAACTGAACAACCATTACAAATGGAATTGCAACAGTATTAAATGTTGAAGTTTTTCTAAAAATAAATGCAAAACTCACAAGTAAACTGATTATACCATATAATAATGGTAACTGCACTAAAACAACTTTTGTAAATTCCCATAAATTTGATGAAAACTTTTTACCATTTATAATAATATTTAAAATATACATACC
This sequence comes from uncultured Clostridium sp., assembly GCA_947382445.1. The sequence goes on from CANCZH010000044.1 coordinate 13,648, forward strand.
ATAATTGTTAATTAAAATTAAAGCTGTCCCTATTACAAAAACTAAAATAAGTTTAGAAAAATAATACTTTTTTCTACTTATTGCCGAAGACAATGTATTTTTTATTGATTTATTAGAAAAATCTGTACATAGCACAATAACAACAATAACAATGAAAAAATAATATAAATTCGTATTACTTCCAAGTATCTCTTTATCTAATTTAAACTCACAATGCTTTTTCATTACATTTCTAACTTCACTTAAAGTATTAGCACTTCTAAGTTCTTCATTAAATTCATTATCTACATCTTCTGTCCCAACAGATATT